>WLRX01000038.1 GCA_009706135.1 Actinomycetota bacterium | reverse complement strand
TCTCAGCTGCAGCGCTGATTCTCGCTGGTTGTTCAAGCAGTGATTCAGCAAGCAATGGTCTACCAAAGGTAGATATGTTGAAAGAACTTGGCCAAGGAGAAGGCCAAGTAAACATCGTTGCATGGGCTGGTTATGTTGAGAATGGCTCAACTGATCCAAATGTTGACTGGGTAACAGGTTTCGAAAAAGAGACTGGTTGCAAAGTTAACGTAAAGGTTGGCGCTACTTCCGATGACATGGTTGCACTCATGAAAACTGGTGAATACGACGTTGTGTCAGCATCTGGTGATGCATCACTTCGTTTAATTTACGGTGGGGATGTTGCACCTGTTAATACAGATCTAATTCCAAATTACGCGGATATCTTTGAAGGTCTAAAGAATCAGCAATGGAATTCAGTAGATAGCGTTGCATACGGCGTTCCTCACGGACGCGGTGCAAACCTTCTTGCATATCGCACAGATATCGTAAAACCAGCTCCAACTTCATGGGGTTCTGTATTCGATGCTAATTCACCATATAAGGGCAAGATCACTGCATACGATTCACCAATTTATCTTGCAGATGCTGCTCTTTATTTGATGAAAACAAAGCCAGAGCTTGGAATTAAATATCCATATGCTCTAGATCAAACACAGTTTGATGCTGCAGTTGCGCTTCTTACAGAACAGAAGCCACTCGTCGGCGAATACTGGGGCGATTACCTCAAGCACGTTGCTTCACTTAAATCAGGTGGAACAGTGCTCGGCACAACATGGCAGGTAAATATCAATCTTGCTAAGGGTGAAGGTACAAAAGTTGAAGGTATTAAACCTGTCGAAGGTTCAACAGGTTGGTCTGACACATGGATGATTAGCAGCAAGGCGAAAAATCCAAACTGCGGTTACCTCTGGATGAACCACATTGCATCACCACAAGCTAACGCAGGTGTTGCAGAGTGGTTCGGAGAAGCACCATCAAATGCGAAGTCATGTGCGTTAACTGCAGATAAGAATCACTGCGATACGTTCCATGCTTCAGATGATGCTTACTGGGCAGATGTCTATTACTGGAATACACCAACCGAGGCTTGCCTCGATGGTCGTACCGATGTTAAGTGCGTTCCATACGTTGAATGGGTGAAAGCCTGGTCAAGCTTACGTAACGCATAAAAGTCAGCCGGGTGTGGGTTTTATTACTCACACCCGGCTCCTTTTTTAAGGAGTGAAAGTGTTAACAAATATCGCAACATGGATGCATAAGCATCCGCGTGCGCGACTTGCTGCGCTTTTGTTCGCACCAACAGTTTGGCTTGTAATCGCATACCTCGGCGCACTAGCTGCGCTGCTTGTCACTGCTTTTTTTACAATTGATAGCTTCACCGGAAATGTTATTTATCAATTTAATCTTGGTAACTTCCATGATTTATTCACCGATCCTGCGTATAAAAATGTTGTCCTGCGTACCCTTGGTATTGCAATTGGCGTAACTTTAATTTGTTCAGTTTTAGCAATTCCTATGGCAATTTACATGGCAAAGATTGCTAAACCACGGAATAAGAAATTTCTTGTAGCCCTCGTGCTAACTCCTTTGTGGGCGTCATACCTTGTAAAGATTTATGCATGGCGCACTATGCTCGAACCAGGCACTGGTGTTATTGATTGGTTACTTGGTCCACTTGGAATACATTCACCAGGTTTTGGTGGACCAGCAATCATTATTGGACTCTCGTACCTATGGTTGCCGTACATGATCTTGCCTATTTATGCAGGTCTTGAACGTTTACCAAATAATTTGCTCGATGCATCGAGTGATCTAGGTGCAAAGAATTTTCATACATTTAGATCAGTTGTATTGCCTTTGATTTTTCCAAGCATTGTTGCTGGTTCTATGTTCACCTTTTCATTATCACTTGGCGATTACATCACTGCACAAATAATTGGCGGAAAATTACAAATGCTCGGCAATGTTGTCTATCAAAACTTCAGTATCAATCTGCCATTTGCTGCAACTATTGCTGCTGTTCCGGTTCTGATCATGGCGTTTTATCTATGGCTTGTTCGTCGTACTGGCGCATTGGCTGATCTCTAATGACATTTTCACGGGGTGCGCGTTATGTTCTGGCTTCCTTAATGGGGGTTGGATTAGCGTTTATTTATATTCCGCTCACTGTTGTCGTTATTAACTCATTTAATAGCAGTCGTACATTTAGTTGGCCACCGAGTGAATTCACAACAAAGTGGTGGGCAAAAGCGTTAGAGAATACTGGCGTACGTGAAGCGTTGCGTTGGAGCATTCTGGCAGGCGTCTCTGCAACCGTGATTGCGCTACTGCTTGGAACAGCTCTTGCTTTTGCTGTCAGCCGTTATAAATTCTTTGGCCGCGACACCATTTCCTTACTTGTTGTCTTGCCTATCTCGCTTCCAGGTGTTGTAACAGGTATCGCACTAAATAATGCATTTACTAAAGGCGCGGGTATGAGTACTGGTTTGCTTACAATTGTAATTGGTCACGCCACTTTTTGTATCGTCATTGTTTACAACAATACCTTTGCCCGTCTTAAAAGAATGGGTTCATCCCTTCAAGAGGCATCTATGGATCTGGGTGCAAATGGAATTACTACTTTTAGATTAATCACTCTGCCAAATCTTGCGTCAGCACTCTTTGCGGGTGGATTGCTAGCCTTTGGACTTTCATTTGATGAAATTGTTGTAACCACTTTCACTGCAGGACCTGGAATACAGACGTTACCAATTTGGATTTATAACAATCTCTTTAGACCTAACCAAGCACCTATCGTTAACGTAGTCGCTGCAATTTTAGTTCTATTTTCAATACTGCCGATTTATTTATCGCAACGCCTAAGCCAAGACAGTGCTACCGGCGGACGACTCTAGTTATCAAGAATGTAATTAACGCAAGTATTGCTAAACCAACCCATTGCCAGAATGAAATTGGGAATGGACTATGTGATGGCAAATCTGGACTACTGCCATTTACTCCAGCTGGAATAGAAAGTGTTGTGAATAAACCTGCGTGATCAGTCTCCATGCAGACGCCAGTTGCGGGTGAAATTAGCATCATCTCCTTGGCAAGGATTTGTGTGTTATTAATTTGCTCTTCATCGTTGCAAGCCCAAGTGCTTTCGCTATACGGCCAGTTGTTTCCTAACAGTTTTGAATTAAGCGGTTGTGCTCCATTTTTATAGAAAACGTAATCAAGTCTGTCGGTAAAGCCTTGGTTATTTCCCATTATTTTTCCAGCTTTGTATCTAGAAAGATCCGGCCCAGCCAATAGTGCGCTGCCACCCCATGTGAAATTTGTGGCGTTAAGTGGGTCTGGGCCAACTTCTTGATACCCACTCTTTCGCATAATCCAATATGCATTACATGTATCTAGCGAAGTTTCTACTGTTGGATTTTCAACTTGCACTGGACAAGTTTCGCTCGCTTCAGGTTGTCCTCCAGGATTACTTGTTGAATCTTTACGTGGGTCCCTTGGATCTGCGTTGAAATCACCGATCACAATTGTTGGAATAGTTGTATTTGATAAATCCGTGACTAATTGTTTTGCTTGCTTGGCGGCATTCGGAATTTTGTTTGGATCCCATACAGATTCAAGATGAGTGCTAACAATGCGCACTGTGTTGGAACCAACCTGTAAATCCATCCAGGTATATCCACGATAAATACTCATAAGAGTTGGAACAATGCTGTAAGTAGCGTCGTACTCTGTATTTCCAATTCGTGCGATTTTTGAAACTAAATCTTTTCGGAGAATTAACGCATCACCAATCTCAAATCCGCAAGAAGCGGTGTCCTGTCCAAAGAGGGGTTGGAATGTTTTTGGATCATTAACAATCGTAAGAAAAGGTATCGCTGAAATTGAGAAACCAATATTTTTAGCCTTTCTTCCATCCTTTTCAGCTAAAACATATTCCGAGCCAAGATTTTTAGTTGCTACGAGCAATTGATCTGTGAAATTAAGAACTTCAGTTTTCCCACTCCACGCATTCTTTTTACAAAACCAGGTCGTGGCTTCTTGAATGCCGACAACATCTGCCTTGTTTGTGATTATTTCTTTTGCAAGAAGTGGTGCACGTTTCGAAAAATCAGTTGCTGCTACTTGATCCCACATAAATTGAGCTGCCGCTTTGAAATCTGGAATAAGCTTCATCGCAACGCCAACGTCAGATCCAACATAAATATTTCGAGAGATTATTTTTAAATTGGCATCTGCTGCTTCTGCACTTGGTGTGCTAGTAGCAAGTAATAGAAGAGAGATAACTGCTGCGACTTTGCGCATTTATATCGTCCAGGAAGAGTGAAGTGGTCGGCCTTCGGCATACCCTGCTGAAGATTGAATGCCGACTACTGCGTTGTCTGCAAACTCATCTAGAGTTTTTGCACCGGCATATGTGCATGATGAGCGAAGCCCAGCAATAATTTCATCCAACAAATCTTCAACGCCTGGACGTTGTGGATTTAGATACATGCGCGAAGTTGAAATACCTTCTTCAAATAACGCTTTACGTGCGCGGTCAAATGCATCTTCTTGTGTTGTACGAGCTGCAACTGCGCGAGCAGATGCCATTCCGAAAGACTCTTTAAATAAACGCCCAGTTGAATCGGTTTGTACATCCCCCGGTGATTCGTGTGTACCTGCAAACCAAGAACCGATCATGACATTTGATGCACCCGCAGCAAGTGCAAGCGCAACATCTCGTGGATGTCGAACTCCACCATCTGCCCAAACAAACTTTCCTTTTTTCTTTGCAGCTGCTGCGCACTCAAGAACTGCTGAAAATTGTGGGCGGCCAACACCAGTTTGCATACGTGTTGTGCACATTGCTCCAGGCCCAACACCAACTTTAACAATGTCTGCCCCTGCCTCAATTAAATCTTCTGTACCCGCGGCCGTTACAACGTTTCCAGCAACCAATGGGACTTTTGGATTAAGCGCTTTAATTGCTTTAAGTGCTTCAAACATCTTCTTTTGGTGGCCGTGAGCTGTATCGATTACAAGTACATCTGCTCCTGAATCAAGTAGTGCGCGTGCTTTACCAGCAACATCTCCGTTGATTCCAACCGCTGCTGCAATACGCAAATGATTGTGTGCGTCTACCGCAGGTGCATACAAAGTGCTACGAAGTGCACCTATGCGAGTAAGAATGCCTGATAATTCACCTTTACCATTTACAACCGGTGCAAGCTTACGACGATTTTCGTGCAAGAAATCAAATGCTTGGCGTGCGTCTGCATCATCTTTAAGTGTTAATAAATCCTTGCTCATCACAGTGTGTAGCTGTGTAAAACGATCTACCCCCGTGCAATCTTCTTCTGTAACAACTCCTATAGGTTTATTGTTTTCAACAATAACAACGGCGCCGTGTGCTCGCTTTGATAACAAGCTGACTGCATCTGCAACAGTTTGTTGTGGTGACAAAGTAAGTGGAGTATCAAAGAATGTATGACGGGATTTAACCCATTTGATTACGCTATCTACAACATCTAGTGGAATATCTTGCGGAATAACAACGAGTCCACCACGACGTGCAATTGTTTCTGCCATGCGACGTCCAGATACTGCGGTCATATTTGCTACGACAAGTGGAATAGTGGTTCCAGAACCATCATGTGAAGTTAGATCTACTTCCATACGAGATGAGAGTTCGGATTTGCTCGGCACCATGAAGACATCGTCATAGGTGAGGTCGTGGCTCGGATTATTTATGAATCGCACGTTGGCTAACTCTATATCTGGCACGGGGCAAAACTCTAGAAAGGCTAAAGTTTAAGCGTGCTGTTACCCTTTTGAGCATGTCTTTAGAGAACCCTAAACGCGCCATAACTCGTCGTGGTTTCTTCAAAGTTGGTACAGGAGTTGTAGCAGCTGTAATTCTTGGCTCGGGCACTTATAAATACTTACATCGTGGCGCAAGTGTTCAACTAGATCGTTTAGGAATAACTCTTCCTAAAGCTTTGAATCCGCTACCTGCACCGCCTGAAGATCCGGCGCTAAAGGTTGAAAAACTCTCACAATTATTCACACCGAATGACAAGTTTTTCATTATTGATAATGCAATCGTTGTTCCACAAATTAATCCATCTAATTGGAAATTAACGATAGATGGAATGGTCAAAAACCCCATCACGCTTTCCTACGATGATTTACTCGCCCGGCCAATGATCGAAGTTGATGACACAATTGCATGCGTATCTAACTGGGTTGGTGGTCCCTATGTTGGTAATGCTCGCTGGCTTGGTATTCGTCTTGATGATTTAATCAATGAAACCAAACCATCTAGAAATGCTGATCAAATTATGAGTTATTCCGTTGATGATTTTTCTGCGGGTTTCCCAACTGCAGCACTTGATGGTCGAGATGCGATTATTGCAGTTGGAATGAATGGTGAAGTGCTACCAGTGAAGAATGGTTTCCCCGCACGACTTATTGTTCCTGGCTTGTATGGATATGTATCCGCGACAAAATGGTTATCTCGATTAGAACTCACTCGCTTTGATTTAAAAGAAGGTTATTGGATTTCTCAAGGATGGGCAAAATTTGCTCCAATTAAAATGCAATCGCGCATTGATACCCCTTATGTACAAGAAACATTTCCTGCAGGAAAGCGTGCAATAGCAGGTGTTGCGTGGGCCCATAATATTGGTGTCGACAAAGTTGAAGTTAAAATAGATAACACACCTTGGCAAGAAGCAACTCTCGGACCAGATTTAGCAAACACAACTTGGCGTCAATGGTGGATTGAATGGGACGCAAAGCCTGGAGAACATATGCTTTCTGTACGTGCAATTAACAAGAAAGGTGAGACACAAACAGAAGTTAAAAAAGATGTTTTACCTGATGGCGCTCAAGGTTGGCACACAATCACTGTATTTGCAGAGTAAGATAAAGGCATGACAACGGAGTCAGCTCTTGATACTGCGCGCAGCCAATTACGCCGCGCTGTAGACCTTTTACAACTCTCGGAAAACGACTGGCAAACACTTTCAACTCCGCGGCGTATTCTTGAAGTCGCAGTTCCACTTCGTCGAGATAACGGCAATGTTGAAATGTATAAAGGTTTCCGCGTTCAGTACTCAACAACTCGTGGTCCATCTAAGGGCGGCGTTCGTTTTCACCCAGATATTGATATGGATGAAACTGTGGCACTGGCAATGCTTATGACGTGGAAGTGCGCACTTACTAATTTGCCTTACGGTGGCGCAAAAGGTGGCATTGCAGTGGATGCGCACACGTTGTCACTAACAGAAAATGAGCGACTTACCCGTCGATATACATCTGAGATTTTGCCAATCATTGGACCCGAGCGCGATATTCCTGCACCCGATGTTGGTACAGATGAACGCAATATGGCTTGGATGATGGATACATACTCAGTAAATGCAGGATTCTCTGTACCTGGAGTTGTTACTGGAAAACCAATTGTTCTCGGTGGTTCTCTCGGTCGCACATCTGCAACTGGTGATGGTGTCGCAATATCAACAATTGAAGCGCTTCGGGTTAAAGGAATTGATCCAAAGGGCGCAACAGTTGCAATCCAGGGTTTCGGAAAAGTTGGTTACTGGGCAGCTATTGCTCTTGAAAACTTTGGCTTGAAAGTTGTTGCAGTCAGCGATGTGCACGGTGGGGTGAAAGGATTTAAGAGCGTTAAAGAAGTCTGGGATCATTTCCAGGCACACGG
>WLRX01000037.1 GCA_009706135.1 Actinomycetota bacterium | reverse complement strand
TTCTGTCTTACCAACACCAGATGGACCAGCGAAGATAAATGATCCGCCTGGACGCTTTGGATCCTTTAAACCTGCACGTGTACGACGAATGGCTTGTGACAACGCCTTAATCGCTTGATCTTGTCCGATCACGCGACGATGTAGTTCATCTTCCATACGAAGAAGTCGTGCAGTTTCTTCTTCAGTTAATTTAAATACTGGAATACCAGTTGAGGCAGAAAGAACTTGTGCAATTAACTCTTCATCAACTTCTGTAACCTTATCAAGATCAGTTGCTTTCCAATGTTTCTCAGCCTCTGCTTTTTCAGCGATGAGATTCTTTTCAGTATCGCGAAGTCCGGCTGCCTTTTCAAAATCTTGTCCGTCAATTGCAGACTCTTTTTCTTTACGTGCATTTGCGATCTTGTCATCAAATGCACGTAGTTCAGCAGGTGCTGTCATGCGCTTGATGCGAAGACGTGAACCTGCTTCATCGATCAGATCAATTGCCTTATCTGGCAAGAAACGATCTGAGACATAACGATCTGCCATGTTTGCAGCGGCTGCGAGCGCACCATCTGTGATTGATACACGGTGGTGTGTTTCGTAGCGATCGCGTAGACCTTTAAGAATTTCAATTGTGTGGGCCACTGATGGCTCTTTGACCTGAATTGGTTGAAAGCGGCGCTCTAGCGCTGCATCCTTTTCCAGGTGTTTGCGATATTCATCAAGTGTGGTTGCACCGATTGTCTGTAATTCGCCTCGAGCAAGCATTGGTTTCAGGATGCTTGCTGCATCGATTGCACCTTCTGCGGCTCCTGCGCCAACGAGGGTATGAATCTCATCGATGAAAAGAATAATGTCACCGCGAGTTTTGATTTCTTTAAGAACTTTCTTCAAGCGCTCTTCAAAATCTCCGCGGTATCGTGAACCTGCAACGAGTGCGCCGAGATCGAGTGAATATAGCTGCTTATCTTTCAAAGTCTCTGGCACATCGTTCTTAACGATTGCTTGTGCAAGGCCTTCAACAACAGCTGTCTTGCCAACTCCTGGTTCACCGATCAATACTGGGTTGTTCTTTGTTCGACGTGAAAGAACTTGCATAACGCGTTCGATTTCAAGTTCGCGACCGATTACTGGATCAAGCTTTCCCTCGCGCGCTGCTTGTGTGAGGTTGCGACCAAATTGATCGAGAACCAAAGATGTAGATGGTGTTCCTTCCGCAGGTCCGCCGGAAGCGACTGCTTCTTTTCCTTGATAACCAGAAAGAAGCTGAATAACACTTTGGCGTACGCGGTTAAGGTCTGCACCGAGTTTTACAAGAACTTGTGCGGCAACTCCTTCGCCTTCGCGGATAAGTCCAAGAAGAATATGTTCTGTACCAATGTAATTGTGGCCAAGTTGCAAGGCTTCACGTAATGAGAGTTCGAGAACTTTCTTTGCACGTGGAGTAAAAGGAATGTGACCACTTGGTGCCTGTTGACCTTGTCCAATAATTTCTTCTACTTGTGCGCGAACACCTTCAAGTGAAATACCAAGTGATTCGAGAGCCTTAGCTGCAACGCCTTCACCTTCGTGAATTAATCCAAGAAGGATGTGTTCTGTGCCAATGTAATTGTGATTGAGCATGCGAGCTTCTTCTTGCGCCAGCACAACAACGCGTCGGGCTCGATCTGTAAACCGCTCAAACATTGACGGACTCCTTCTTATTAATTTCTACTACGGATAAGCCTAGCCCGAAGGGGGCATGGCTCGCGATACGAGATATACATAGGTTCCAACCCCATATATGGCGTATTTATGCCCGAAATACCCGCAGATTTAGAGTTTTTTGAGCATACGAGTATTGCCCAAGGTATTTGGTTTCACACTCTCAAGGTCTAAGAACTCTGCGATGCCGGCGTCGTAGGAACGAAGCATCTCGTCATATACGTCAGCTTCAACTGGTGTTCCTTGAATTTCTTCAAAACCATGACGACCAAAGAAAGTAGTTTCAAAAGTAAGGCAGAAGATTCTTTTAACTCCAAGTTCGCGCGCTCTTTTTTCTATTGCTTGCATCAATTGGTGTCCAACGCCTGAACCACGCAATCTTTCAATAACAGCAACTGTACGAACTTCTGCAAGGTCTTCCCATAAAACGTGGAGAGCGCCGCAACCAACAACTTCACCATTATCAATAGCCACACTAAATTCTTGAACGCTTTCATACAATGTGACTGTCTCTTTTGTAAGCAAGCGCTTTCCGACAGCGTAGGTATCAATTAGGGTGCGAATACCTCTAATGTCTGAAGTACGGGCTGGACGTATTTCCATAATTAATTATTCAGCTTCTGGCTTAACCAATGGGAAGAGAATTGTTTCGCGAATTCCAAGTCCGGTAAGCGCCATTAGCAAACGATCCACACCCATTCCCATTCCACCAGTTGGTGGCATTGCAAACTCCATAGCGCGTAAGAAATCTTCATCTACCTGCATCGCTTCAAGGTCGCCTTTAGCACCAAGTTTTGCTTGTTCAACTAAACGATCGCGTTGAATTACGGGATCAACTAACTCTGAATAACCTGTTGCTAATTCAAATCCATCAATGTAGAGATCCCATTTTTCTGCCACACCCGGAATTTCTCGGTGTGCGCGAACAAGTGGAGATGTATCTACAGGGAAGCCCATTACAAATGTTGGAGCAATCAGTTGATCTTTTGCTACATGCTCGAAAATCTCTTCTGCAAGTTTTCCTGCAATCCATTTAGGATCAATCTTGATACCTAATTTAGTTGCAATACGCTTCAAATCATCCACTGGGGTAAGAGCGGTTACTTTCTCGCTAACTCCTTCGGAAATTGCGTCATAGAGTGAAATTTCTTTCCATGTGCCACCAAGATTTGCTTTGCGACCATCATGATGCGTCACGACATGAGAACCAGTTATTGCAATCGCTGCATTTTGTACAAGTTTGCGCGTGAGTTCGGCAATTGATTTCCAATCACCGTAGGCCTGATAACTCTCAATCATTGCAAACTCGGGTGAATGAGAAGAGTCAGCGCCTTCATTTCTAAAGTTGCGATTGATTTCAAATACACGCTCTATTCCACCAACAACACAGCGCTTGAGAAATAACTCTG
Organism: Actinomycetota bacterium; assembly: GCA_009706135.1. Lineage (GTDB taxonomy): Bacteria > Actinomycetota > Actinomycetes > Nanopelagicales > Nanopelagicaceae > Planktophila. The sequence goes on along the minus strand of WLRX01000037.1, from coordinate 4,766 downwards.
GCGCGATACGCAAAAAGAGTTCCATGTCATAAGCGTTTGAGTGTGAAATAAATGGTCGAGCAGCTGCACCACCATGCATGGACTGCAACATTGGAGTTTCAACTTCAACAAAGTCTTCAAGATGAAAAGTTTCGCGAAGCGATCGCATCACAGTTGGACGAAGGCGTGCGTATTCACGCGCTTCTGGACGAACAATTAAATCCACATAACGCATGCGAACACGTGTCTCTTCAGACATTGGTTTGTGTTCATTAGGCAGTGGACGAAGTGCTTTTGACGCCATTGCCCATGAGTTTGCAAGAACAGATAATTCACCACGTTTTGAAGAGATAATTTCGCCAGTAACACTTACAAAGTCACCTAGATCTACATCGCTTTTCCATGATTCAAGTTGTTCTTCGCCAACTTTATCTAACGAAATCATCGCCTGCAGTTCTGTGCCATCACCTTCGCGCAGAGTCGCAAAACAAAGTTTTCCTGTATCGCGTTTGAAAATAATGCGACCGCTAACGCTATGAACGTCACCTGTTGTGCTATCTGTTTCAATTTTTGCGTACTGTGCGCGAATTTCTACAAGTGTTTTTGTACGTGGGACAGATACTGGATATGGCTCTATTCCGCGCTCAATAAGGCTCTCGCGCTTTTCGCGGCGAATGCGCAGTTGCTCGGGTAGATCGTCATCAATGCTCATAGGCTTGTAATCCTACCGATTTACGAGTTTCTCTCGTGTATCAGGCGCAGCCCAATTAAAGTTAAATCAGGCTCATGGTGTTCGATAGTTTCGCTAACACCAATAATTAACGGAGCAAGTCCACCCGTTGCAATAACAGTTGGACGAGTTCCAAATTGGTCGAGTAATTCTGTTGTAATTCGGTCCACTAATCCATCTACTTGTCCAGCAAATCCATAAATTGTTCCAGATTGCAAAGCTTCGACAGTATTTTTACCAATCACATTCTTAGGACGCACTAGTTCTACTTTGCGCAGCTGTGCTGCTCGGGCTGCAAGTGCGTCAACTGAAATTTCAATGCCTGGTGCAAGTGCTCCACCCAGGAATTCGCCTTTAGGTGAAACAACATCAAGATTTGTTGACGTTCCAAAATCCACAACAATCGCAGGTCCGCCATACAAAGTGTGTGCTGCAAGAGTATTGACGATTCGATCTGCGCCAATTTCCTTTGGGTTATCAACTAAAAGTGGCACACCGGTTTTTGTGCCAGGTTCGACAATTGTGACTTCAACATCTGCGAAATAATCTGCAATCATTGCGCGTAATTCACGCAACGTTGCTGGCACAGTAGAACATATTGCTAAAGCAGAAACTTTGTAATCACGCACAAGTGCTCCATATTGCAGCCACAACTCATCAGCCGTACTACGTGGATCAGTCTTAACTCGCCACGAGCGGACAAGTTCTTCACCTTTGAAAATTCCTAGAACTGTGTTGGTATTACCAACATCTACGGTGAGCAACATGGCTTACTCCACTTCCATATCTAATCCGATATCAAAATTTGGTGCTGAATGAGTCAGTGCACCAACTGCAATGTAATCAACTCCTGTGTCGGCATATGCGCGTGCGTTTTCGATTGTGATTCCACCTGATGCTTCAAGTTTTGTGGCGCCAGCAACTAGTGCAACTGCTTCTGCGCATTGATCTGGGCTCATGTTGTCCAAAAGAACTAAACCAGGCTTCAGTGGCAAAACATCGCGTAATTGCTGAAGATTATCTACTTCGATCTCAATTTCAGATGTTGGATACTTCTCATGCACAAGTGAAAAGGCTGCAACAACGCCTCCTGCTGCTGCAATGTGATTATCTTTAATAAGAGCAGCATCACTTAAGGACAACCGATGATTGGTGCCACCGCCCATACGAACTGCGTATTTTTCTAATGCACGCATGCCTGGTGTTGTTTTACGAGTATCGCGGATTTGGGTCTTTGTGCCAGCAACTGTTTTCACCCATTGCGACGTAAGCGTTGCTATGCCGCTTAAGTGGCCTAAGAAATTAAGCGCTGTCCGCTCTGCGAGCAAAATACCGCGAGCGTTTCCGGTGACTTTGATTAGGACAGCTCCACCTTTAACGTGATCGCCATCTTTAACCAACGCAGTTGCATCGCTAACACCAACTTCAGCAAGTGTTGCAATGGCCATATTTAAACCGGCAATTACTCCATCTTTGCGTGCAACAAATTGTGCGTTGACTTTTGAATCAGCCGATAGTGTTGCCATAGAAGTGATATCAACGCCACCATTTAAATCTTCAGCGATAGCACGCTTGATTAATTCGCGATCAATCATCAGCGGTTCACCTCCTGATATTCGGTGCGCCATTGTCCACTCTGATCCATCTGTTGAACAATTCGTTTGTGCCAATCATTGCTCTGCTGTGGAAAATCTTCACGCCAGTGCGAGCCACGGGTTTCTTGACGGATTAAGGCAGCTCGCAAAATTGTGTTTGCTAATTGAAAAAGATTTGTTGTCTCCCACGCCTCTACACATGCAGCTGTACTTGTACGTCCTTCTAAACGCGATAAATCATTTGACGTAGCAATGAGTGAATCAGCAGAGCGCAATACTCCGGCGCCACGACTCATACTGGCTTGCAATGTTTTACGAACACTTGGATCAAGTAAAAATTCAGCAGAGTTATTTTCAACGGGTTCTGAAAACTCTGGCAAGTTCTTGCTGATATCTGCTGCAATGCGAGCACTAAATACCAATCCTTCTAGTAGTGAATTAGACGCAAGCCGATTTGCTCCGTGCACACCAGAGCAAGCAGTTTCGCCACATGCATATAGACCCTTAACACTCGTGCGGCCATCGAGATCTACTCGTACACCGCCGGATGCATAGTGAGACGCAGGTGCAACAGGTATTAATGCACTCGTTGGGTCAATACCGTGAGCAACACATGATGCATAAATAGTTGGGAATCGTTCTTTAAATCCAATGAGGTGACGAACATCTAGCCACACATGGTGTGCACCAGTGCGATTCATTTCGCGCATGATTGCGATTGCCACAACATCGCGAGGTGCAAGCTCTGCCATCTCATGTAACCCCTGCATAAATCTTTCACCAGTATCGTTCAGTAAATATGCACCTTCACCGCGCACCGCCTCACTAATTAATGGCTGTTGTCCTTCGGTGTTATCTCCCAACCACAAAACAGTTGGATGAAATTGAATAAATTCAACATCTGAAACTTTTGCACCTGCACGAAGGGCGAGTGCAACGCCATCACCTGTCGATACCGATGGATTAGTTGTTTGCGCAAATACCTGTCCAAGTCCACCAGTTGCAAGTACTACCGCACGACCGATAGCGCGTCCTACTCCATCTCTGGAACCCGCACCGATTACGTGCAGTGTCACACCGCAAACTGCGCCAGCAGAATTTTTTAGCGCATCTAATACCAGCGCGTGTTCGAGAACTTCGATCTGCGGATCGTTATGAACTGCAGCCAATAGCGCGCGTGACACTTCGGCACCCGTCGCATCTCCACCTGCGTGCAGAATGCGATTGCGATGATGTCCACCTTCTCGAGTCAAAGCAATCTCGCCGCTTTCTTCTAAATCAAATGATGCTCCGCGTTCAATCAATCTGCGCACCGCATCTGGTCCTTCACTTACTAATACTTTTACTGCTGCAACATCGCATAATCCTGCGCCAGCATCGAGAGTGTCTTTTTCATGTTGCGCGGGTGAATCACCAGGACCAAGGGCAGCTGCAATGCCGCCTTGTGCCCACTTAGTTGAACCTTCATCCACGCGCGCTTTTGTTACGAGTAATACGGATAATCCAAATGTTCGGACCTGCAGCGCAGTTGTTAATCCTGCAATTCCAGATCCAACAACAATCACATCGGCGCGCGCAGTCCACCCTGGATTAGGAGCTAGTAACTTCATCGGGTGGCGCCGTTCATTGGCATATTGTCAATCAAACGGATGCCATTTACCCAACCGGCGATAATTGCACGCCTATTTGTATCGCTTTGCTGGGCCATTTCAAAGTTGTTTTCATTAATAATTTCTGCGTAATCCAGAGTAAAGGATTGTTCACTGCCTAAAACTTCTGCCATAACACTACGTGCAACATCAATATTTTTTTCTTTAGCTGCGGCCTTTAGCGCACGAAAAATTACTGATGCTGCATTTCTATCTGATACTCGAACATTACGAGAAGAAAGAGCCAAACCATCTGCATCTCGAACTGTTGGTGCGCCAATTATCTGCACACCAGATTTCATAGATTTAATTAATGTAAGTTGCTGAAAATCTTTTTCACCAAATATTGCCCACGTTGGTTTTACTAATTCAAATAATCGATTAACAACGGTTAGAACTCCATCAAAGTGGCCAGGACGTTTAACTCCTTCATAAATATCACCAAGTGCTCCAGCAGATATTTTCATTACTTCTCCTGGGTAAATTTCATCAACTGGGGGAAGCCATAAATGTGTTGCACCAGCACTTGCTGCAAGTTCAATATCAAACTCTGGAGTTCGTGGATATTTTGCTAAGTCATCCTTGTTCTCAAATTGAAGCGGATTAATAAAAATGCTGACAACAACTCTGTCGCTATATTCGCGAGCCTTTTTAATAAGAGATGCATGACCTGCATGCAACGCACCCATTGTTGGAACAAATGCGCAGGCGCCATCGAGAGTTAACTCTGTAGCACTTACTGCAATCTTCATCTTGTGGCTCCAGTCCTTTCAGGTACCGGGCGATGATGGATTAATTCTAAAGCGAAGGTGG
>WLRX01000036.1 GCA_009706135.1 Actinomycetota bacterium | reverse complement strand
TTGATCACAGCTTTGCGCACCGCTTCATCGAGGGCGCTTGTGCAAAGGCTACGAGTTATCAGTGAAAAAGGCATAACCCACGTGTTACATCTATGTTAAGAATTGCAGGTCCTTGGGCTCAGGCTACGCTTATGGGATGCATAGAGACGTCACTTTGGGAAGAAGATTTGGGGCCATAACTCTGGATTGGTTAGCCAGCTACCTGATTGCGATCGTTTTCTTTAGTGGTCCAGGAACCTTTCTTGAACGCACCGCACGCGCTGGCACACCTGCTCTAATCTTGTTTTTTACCGAGTATTTTCTTTTGATCACTCTTCAAGGAGCATCTGCAGGTCACAGAATATTTCGGATGCGAATTGTAAATTTTGAAGATGGCGGACGACCAACGATTCGCCAAGCGCTCATTCGATCAATACTCATGGTTATCGTGATTACAGCAATTACCTATGATGAAAATGGACGTGGAATTCACGAACGATTTAGTAAAACTAAAATCGTTTTAACTCATTAACGAATTCGAACACCTTTTGGCAGTGGTCCCTTTGGAATTGGCATAGACATTCCGCCAACAGCTTTCAGGCGCGCACGAACTTCTCGCATTTGATGAGCTGATAATTTCTTGGGAAGTTTTGACAAGTGCTTTTGTAATTTACGAATAGAAACTTGACCTGGTAAATCTCCGACCGTAACTTCTGTAATTGGTACACCAGGAGCAAAGCGCTCTGATTTTCTGCGTTCATCTGCCAACATTTGCTTAACGCCTTGGGATCCTTCGCCAACTAGAACGATTCCTGCGCGACCAACACTTCTATGGACCATGTCTTGATTTCGAGCTACTGCAACAGCCGGAGTTGTTGTCCACCCTTTGCGAATTGCCATCAACACAGAAGCACCGGCGCCTAATTGTCCTTCAATGGATGAGTACGCAGCCGTTGATGCCTGTCGTGTGAAGAAAAACATCGCCGCTAGCAACGCAACAGGAAGTGAAACAAATGCCACATAAATTGGATGACCAACTGCGATACCAATACCAATACCGATCGCCCAAGCAGCAAGGAATACTGCAACGAGAGCCAAGCCAATCCAAGGCTTTGCACTCTTAGTTACAGAATAGGCATCTCTAAAAGTTTGAAAGCGCGGAGTCTTAACCGCAGCCTCTTTATTTTTCTTATTTCGTTTGAACATGCTCATAAGTTTAGTGGGGCAGGAGCCGTACCACCAAGACGCACGGGCGCCCAGCGTTGGCCCTGATGGCTGTCCGGATACTCTTCCTGAACTTTATGGAGGCTGGCAAGAAGCACTTCGCGTAGTTTGGCTTCTCCTAGTTCGACATCAGAATCTTTTGCAAAATGAAGTGGTGGATTAAATGCCACCGTGATCGGAACACTTTTTCTTAACAAATTCTTTTTAACACCCTTTGTCCACACTCTTTGACTGCCCCACACGATTGTTGGAATAACTGGAACACCAGCAGACATTGCAAGTCTTACTGCGCCAGATTTCAGTTGCTTAATTTCAAAGCTTGTTGAAATTGTTCCTTCAGGGAATATGCCAACGATTTCACCTTTGCGAAGTGCTCGAAGGGCTGCAACAAAGGAGGCAGAACCATTGCCACGATCAACACTGATGTGATGCATTCCGCGCATCAATGGCCCGGCTAACTTGTTATTGAAAATTTCTTTCTTTGCCATAAAACGTACGTAACGTTTCTTGGGCAGTACGGCTGTTCCAACAAGTGCGAAATCTAAGTATCCGATGTGATTAATGGCAAGAATTGCACCACCTTCTTGCGGGATATTTTCTTCACCCGAAAAAGAGAATCGAAGATCTAAGTATTTCCAAAAGGATTTGATTACTACCACGACAGGGGGATAGACAAAATCAGCCACGAGATACGCCTGTCTTGGCAGCCATTGCTTCTTTATATAAACGACCAGCACGATAACTAGAACGAACTAGTGGACCACTCATCACGCCTAAGAATCCTATTTCTTTAGCTTCTGCTGCAAGTTCAACAAATTCTTCTGGTTTAACCCAGCGCTCCACTGGATGGTGGCGATTAGTTGGTCGCAAATATTGAGTGATGGTTATGAGATCACATCCGGCGCTTCGTAAATCGAGAAGTGCTTGTGAGATCTCTTCTCGCGTTTCTCCAAGGCCCAAGATCAAATTGGATTTGGTAATTATTCCGAAATCTCGCGCCATTGTGATTACTGTCAGAGATTTTTCGTAGGTAAACGCGGGTCTAATGCTCTTAAAAATTCGGGGGACCGTTTCTAAATTATGTGCGAAAACTTCTGGCTTAGTTTCAAAAATTTGATTAAGAAGTTCTGCCTTGGCATGGAAATCTGGGGCAAGCATTTCTACGCCGCAACCAGGATTTAATTCGTGCACCTTGCGAATTGTTTCGGCATATAACCATGCGCCTTCATCTTCTAAGTCATCGCGCGTAACACCTGTGATTGTCGCGTATTTCAATCCCATTGATTTTACAGATTCAGCAACCTTGCGTGGTTCTTCACGATCAATGGGATCGGGTTTGCCGGTATCAATATTGCAAAAATCGCATCTACGGGTGCATTTTTCGCCGCCAATCAAAAATGTAGCTTCTTTATCTTCCCAACATTCAAAAATGTTTGGACACGCAGCTTCTTGGCATACGGTGTGTAATCCTTCAGATTTAACCAGTGAGCGAAGGCGGGTGTATTCAGGACCCATATTTGCCCGAGTTTTAATCCACTCAGGTTTGCGTTCAATTGGCACGAGGGCGTTACGCGCTTCAATTCGAATCATCTTGCGACCTTCAGGTGCAATTGTCATGCGCACACCTTACCGAGTGTTGAAAGGAGATTGCGTTCTAGAACTGGCATCACTTCCGAAGCACTAATTTCGCGCTTTAATTCTTTAGCCATTGAAGTTACTTCGGCATCTACAATACCGCAGGGAATTATTTGTGAAAAAGCTGAAAGATCAGGATTAACATTTAAAGCAAAGCCATGCATCGTGGTGCCTTTTGCTATACGGATTCCGATTGCTGCAATTTTGCGAGGATTAACATCATCCATGATCCACACACCTGAACGACCTTTGATCCGCTGTACTTGTAACCCAAATTCATTACATGTGTCGATGAGTGCACTTTCAATTTCGCGAACGAAACCAACTAATTCAGTCGGCTTAGCAAGTCGCACAATTGGATAGCCAACAATTTGTCCGGGACCATGCCACGTAATTTTTCCACCACGGTTGACATCGATTACAGCAGTGCCATCTTGTGGTCGCTCAAAATCCAGAGTGCGCTTTCCAGCTGTAAAGACGGGAGGGTGCTCAACAAAGAGCAGCGTGTTTGGAATCTGACCTGAACTAACTTGTTCATGTGTCTGTTCTTGAATAAGTAGGGCATCGCCGTATGCAAGGTGCTTTAAATCATGCACCAAAATACTGCTTTGGATTGTTTCTGTGGCGGCCACGGAGTAAGCCTAAAGGTAGGCTTGCCCAGTCGCGAATCACGCGCTCCCGCCGGACCGAAAGGCATCATTGTCGTGTCAAGAACTACTTCTCAGAAATCTCGTAAACCTTTTGCCCTGGCAATGCTTGTTGTTTTGCTCTGGTTTTTACTCACCGGTGTATTTGGACCACTATTTGGAAAACTCACATCGGTCCAAGAAAATAACAACTCATCTTTTTTGCCTAAGGGAGCTGAGGCAACTCAAGCATCTGAATTAATTCAAACTTTTTCTGGCAAAGACTCTTTTAATTTTCCAGCCCTTGTTTTATTTGAAGGAAATGCATCACCTGCGAGCCTTGCAGCAATTAATTCACATCTAGAAGCAGTTGACGATTTAACACTTGCGGGCACTAGCGCCAAGATTTCAGATTACCTTGCTCCAGGTCAGAGAATCACAGCATTTGCCGCACAAGATGGAAAGGCAATCCTTGCAACAGTGCCACTAGATGGAAACGCTTTATCAAAAGTTCTTTCAAATGATGAACCCGTACTTCCGGCCGTTGTTGAGGCGCTGCGTGAAGATTTAACTCCAATAGCGAAAGCAAATAATCTCACCTCATATGTGACAGGCCCTGGTGGATTACTAGGTGATTTATTTAAGGCATTTGGATCGATTGACTCGACCTTGCTATTGACCACACTCGCGGTTGTTGCAGTGATTTTAATTGTTGTTTACCGCTCTCCGATTTTGTGGATCATTCCATTGCTTTCAGCACTCTTCGCTCTATCTACAGCCGGCGGAATTGTTTATCTTCTTGCTAAAAATAACGTCATCGATGTTGATGGTCAGTCACAAGGAATTCTTTCGGTATTGGTTATTGGCGCCGCAACGGATTACGCACTGCTTCTGATCGCTAGATATCGTGAAGAGTTACATCTGCATGAAAATAGATTTGATGCAATGCGCGCTGCGTATAAAGGCGTGTGGGAACCAATCTTGGCATCTGGTTCGACGGTTGCTATTTCTTTGCTGGTCCTTTTATTTAGCCAACTAACAAATACAGCAGGACTTGGTCCAATCGGTGCCATTGGAATTGTCTGTTCTATGATCACTATTTTGACTTTACTGCCAGCACTTTTATTGCTTTTCGGACGATGGATTTTCTGGCCAAGACGCCCAGAATTTGATGGCGACGATCATGTGTTATCTGGAACGTGGTCAAAAATAGGAAACTCAATTGATCAACGTCCACGTAGAGCGTGGATCATTACTGGTGTTGTTTTGCTCGGTTTAGCTCTCACATCGCAAACGTTAAAGGCAGATGGCATTGGAACTGTCGATACATTTACCACTAATCCAGAATCTGTTGTGGGACAAAAATTATTGCTCACTCATTTTCCAGGTGGAGAAGGAGATCCAACGCAGATTGTTGTTAGTGCGGACAAGATTGATTCCGTTACATCGGCTGTAAAAAATGCACCGGGCGTCACATCGATTGAACCGCTTCGCGATGGATTCCAAATTCCTGGGGGGCCGGTTCCGGTTATAAAGATTGTGAATAACAAAGCAATTCTGAATGTGACACTTAATAAGGCTCCGGACAGTGTTGAAGCCGCGAATGATATTCCGGAAATTCGCCGATTGGCTCACGAAGTAGATTCAACGTCGCTCGTTGGCGGAACCAGTGCAGTGTATTTTGATGTCCGAACTGCCAATGATCGCGATAACAAAACAATAATTCCAATTATTTTGCTCGTTATTACAATGATCTTGGGCGTACTTCTAAGAAGCATTATCAGTGCGGTTTTATTACTCGGCACGGTGGTTCTGTCATACTTTGCCACTCTTGGAGTGTGCGCGCTGGTGTTCAATCATATCTTTGGCTTTGCCGGCGGAGATACTTCGTTTCCACTATTCGCATTCATATTCTTAGTGGCCCTCGGAATTGATTACAACATATTCTTAATGACTCGAGTACGTGAAGAATCAATAAAACTAGGCACTCGAGCAGGAGTGGTTAAAGGATTAACCGTTACTGGTGCTGTGATTACTTCAGCCGGAATCGTTTTGGCTGCAACATTTGCCGTTCTCGGTTTGATTCCACTAGTTCCGCTCGCTCAACTTGGATTTGCAGTTGCATTCGGAGTTCTCCTTGACACGATCATTGTCCGATCAATTCTTGTACCTGCATTAGTCCATGAAATCGGACCAAAAATCTGGTGGCCTTCAAAGCTAAAGAAGTAGGACTAATGAATCTTCGAGTCGGTATAGCGGGTTATGGACTAGCCGGCCGAAGTTTTCATGCTCCGATGTTGTCGGCAACTAATTTTGAAGTATGTGCGATTCTTACAAATAATGATGTAAGAAAACGCCATGCAAAAGAGGATTATCCGCAGGCAAAAATTGTCGCTTCAATACAAGAACTATGTGATCAAGGTATTGATTTAGTTGTCATTGCATCAGGCAATCAAGTTCACGCTTCGCAAGCATTTACGGTAATTAATGCAGGGATTGCACTCGTTGTTGATAAACCGATGGGTCGCAATCTGAGTGAAACACAAGAAATTCTAGATGCGGCGAATTCTGCGAATGTTGCTATTACGACTTATTTCAATCGTAAATGGGACAGCGATACGTTGACCTTAAAACGAGTGATTAGAGATGGCCATATCGGAAATGTTCTGCGAATGGATTCACGATTTGAACGTTTTCGTCCTGCGCTTAATCCCCAATCCTGGAGAGAAAATAATTCGGTCGCTGACGGGGGCGGAATTTTATTAGATTTGCAACCACACTTGATTTCAACTGCGATTGAATGCTTTGGACCTGCGCAGTTAAAGAGCGCAAGAGTTCGAAGTGTTCGCGGTGGTGCAGATGATGATGCACTACTTGTTCTGGCACATGAAAATGGGGTTGAATCTATTCTTTCGGCCAGCGCAGTGGTAGGGGCGCCAGGACCAAGAATGCGCGTGATTGGCAGTGAAGGTGCCTTTGTTATCGAAGAGTTAGATCCGCAAGAAGGGCTATTGCGTTCAGGAGTTTTACCTCAAGACGGTAAGTGGCAACAACCAACCGCATCTGCAGCATTTATTCATCGCGGAGAAAAAATCGAAAAATTCGAAGCAGATAACGGCAACTATTGTGTTTTCTACTCATTGGTTCATGAAGCCATCACAAACAAAACTCCAATGCCAATTTCAACCAAAGAAATTTTAGAAGTTGCTCGCATTATTGATCAGGCGCGTGAAATGAGTGTGCGTGCCTAAGAAGGTTATTGTTATTGGCGCTGGTTTGGCTGGACTCAATGCCGCAATTACATTGCAAAATGAAGGTATCTCAGTCACGGTTCTTGAAAGCAGTGATCGTCCTGGAGGACGTGTAACAAGCGATTTAATCGACGGATTTATTTGTGACCGCGGATTTCAACTTCTGAACATAAATTATCCGGAAATCAAAAGGCTAGGGATCGCAAAGGAAATCGATTTTGTTTCAGCTGCATCAGTTATTGAAGTGGCACGTGATGACCGACGTACTCGAATTGGCGATCCACGAGTTGCATTTTTTTCGATATTTAGCCCCGAGACTGGTTCATTACTTGAAAAAATCCGCTTAGTTAAATACTTAATCAAGCGAACTCGCGTGGCAAGCGTAGGCGAGGAGCTTAAAGTTAACGGCATAGGCAAAGTGTATGAACGCGTTCTGAGCCCATTTCTTACTGGAGTATTTCTGGCAGATCCATTTTTAGTTAATGCAGAGTATGGACGTACTGCAATCGGGCACTTTGTCACTGGAAATTCTGGATTGCCGGCCCAAGGTATGAAGGTATTTTCAGATGCATTAGCAGCCAGAGTTGATTCAATTGAGTATGGCGTTCAAGTAAATTCGATCAAGAACAACGTGGTTAAAACTTCTCAGGGAAAGTACGAAGCAGATGCAATCATTGTTGCAACAGATGCCACAACAGCAGCTCAATTACTGGATCTAACGGTAGTTCCGCAATTAGTTGGCTGTACGACCTGGTATCACTCGACCAATGAAAGTCCTACGCATAGCAAGTCTTTGATTATTGATAGTCAAAAGCGTGGACCGCTAGTAAATACGATTGTAATTTCAAACATGCTTCCGAGTTATGCGCCAGCGGGCAAGTCATTGATTTCTAGTACAAGTATTTTGCCTGCAACAGAATCAGAAGTTCGCAGACACTTATCAATTTTGTACGGCACCGATACGAGAAAATGGAAATTAGTTGCAAAGTATGAAATTCCGAGTGCATTGCCACTGGCTGGATTAGAAAGCCAGATGGCTTCAAGTTCTCACGTACAAGACTCGATTTATATTGCGGGGGATTACAGGAGCGCACCTTCACAAAATGGTGCCTTGTTATCTGGACGACTAGCCGCCCTTTCCGTCCTAGTCGACTAGTGCAGCAAGTGCGGGAGCAATGTGCGGATAATCGAAAACAAATCCGGCATCAAGTAGCGCCTGTGGCATAACTTTTTTAGAGCCTAAAATCTCAGAGGAAAAACCACCTAAGGCTATTTTCAATGCAAAAGCAGGTGCGGGAAATAATGCTGGACGGTGAAGTGCGCGAGCAAGTCCGGCCGTAAATTCTTGATTTGTCACCGGATTTGGTGAAGTTAAGTTGATTGGCCCTTCTATTTTATTTTCCAGGGCAAAAACAATGGCTCGAATTTGATCATGCAAAGTAATCCATGACCACCATTGTTTTCCATTGCCAAGTTTGCCACCTAAACCAAAGCGGAAGAGAGGAAGCATTCGACCGAGTGCGCCACCTGTTGGATCAAGTACTAATCCAGTGCGTAGTTTTACAGTACGAACATCCTTAACTAAATCAGCAGCACCTTCCCATTCGCGGCATACCGCGGCAAGAAAATCTTCACTCGCGCGATCTGACTCGATGACAGCGCGATTTCCTGTTTCGCCGTACCAACCAATAGCACTTGCACTGATAAACACTAAAGGCTTAACAACGTTGACAGCATTGGCAATTGCAGTTGTTCCAAGTAGTCTTGAATTTAGAATCTCACT
>WLRX01000035.1 GCA_009706135.1 Actinomycetota bacterium | reverse complement strand
TACGAAGCAGATCAATTGGGTCAAGGTAAGGAAAACTCCCGCGCATTCCTTATTGATAATCCAGATCTTGCTAATGAGATTGAAAGCAAGATTCGTGCCCACTTTGCAACACCTGTAGAAGTCGATCCAGCACTTGTCGCTGAAATCGATGAAGCAGCAGCTGAGGTTGATTTCTAATTAGCCTTGATTACGTAAAGGTTGAAAGAGGCGAAGGCTCAGACCCTTATTCAGTTGCTCACACAATTGCGCTCAACGCACTTGTTGCTAGAGCAAAGAGTAAGGGCGAGCTTCTCGCTCACCTTAAAAAGCGCGGCGTAGAAGATGATGTTGCTCAAGCAACGATCTATAAATTAACCGAATCAGGTTTGCTCAATGATCAAGATTTTGCACAGCAATGGACCGACTCTCGCACGCGATCAAAGAAATTATCTAAGCGAACTATTGCTGGCGAGCTGCGCCAGCGCGGCGTTGATCAAGAGAGCATAGATCTAGCACTTGAGAGCATTACTGATGAGAGTGAATATCGAATGGCCTTTGAACTCGGCATGCGAAAACTTTTTACTATGTCACGTCAAGAACCAGATGTGCAGATACGACGAATTGAATCTCTTTTGGCACGCAAAGGCTTTGGTTATTCAACAATTTCTCGCGTCATGCGAGAGTTAGATTTACTCAACTAACTCTTTTTAGCTAACTCTTTTTCGCAAGGTGCTCAGTTAAACGAGCGGCCGTAGCAACCACAGCTGCTGCGTGTACACGCCCTGGTTGACGTCCAAGACGCTCTATCGGACCACTGATACTTACAGCTGCAATAACTTTTCCATTTGGTCCACGAACTGGTGCCGAAACAGATGTAACTCCTGCTTCGCGTTCTCCAACAGATTGAGCCCAACCACGACGACGATCTGCGGCTAACTGTGCTGCGGTAAATCGAGCGTTGGTAAGTCCACGATGAATTTTTTCTGAGTCTTCCCATGCTAATAAAATTTGCGCAGCCGATCCTGCTTGCATAGTAAGAGCCGAACCAACTGGAACGCTATCGCGCAGACCTGAAAGACGCTCTGCAACTGCAACACAGATTCGTACATCGCCTTGGCGTCGATAGAGTTGCGCGCTTTCACCAGTTGCATCGCGAAGTGCCGCTAGAGCAGGGGCTGCAACTGCGATCAATCGATCTTCACCGGCGGCACTTGCTAATTCGCCAGAACGCTTTCCTAAAATAAATCTTCCAGTTAAATCCCTTGAAACTAATCTGTGGTGTTCAAGAGCCACAGCTAATCGGTGTGCAGTAGGCCTAGCGATACCCGTAGCCGATACAAGTTCGGCCAATGAGTGTGGACCTGCTTCAAGGGTTCCCAAAATGGCTACGGCTTTGTCTAATACCCCGACTCCGCTATTATTTCTATCCACGATACGATATTAGCATCTCATTAAATGAGATGTCTACAAGGAGTGATTGATGTCTAAGACGTTAGCGCAAAAGATTTGGGATGAACACATTGTTCGTCGCGCCGAGGGCGAACCAGATCTTTTGTATATCGATCTTCATCTGATCCATGAAGTAACGAGTCCGCAGGCTTTTGACGGTTTACGTTTGAATAAGCGCGTCGTGCGCAGACCAGATTTAACTATTGCGACTGAAGATCACAATGTTCCTACGCTAAATATCGATAAGCCAATTGCTGATCCAGTTTCAAAATTACAAGTCGATACCTTGCGCGCAAATTGCAAAGAGTTCGGCGTCCGAATTCACTCTTTAGGCGATGCTGAGCAAGGCATCGTCCACGTTGTGGGGCCACAATTGGGATTGACTCAACCTGGAATGACAATTGTCTGCGGCGATTCACACACCTCAACACATGGCGCCTTTGGTGCTCTTGCTTTCGGAATTGGTACCAGCGAAGTAGAACATGTTTTAGCAACCCAGACTCTTCCATTGATCCCTCCTAAAACTATGGCCATCAATGTTGAAGGAAGTTTAAAACCAGGAGTAACTTCCAAAGATATTATTCTTGCGATAATTGCGAAAATTGGTACAGGTGGTGGCCAAGGTTATGTTTTGGAATATCGCGGCTCTGCAATTCGTGCACTCTCCATGGAAGCTCGTATGACAGTGTGCAATATGTCTATTGAAGCAGGAGCTCGCGCCGGCTTAATTGCGCCAGATGAAAAAACTTTTGAATACATCAAAGATAAGCCACATGCTCCGAAGGATTTTGATGCCGCCGTTAAGTATTGGAGCACTCTGCAGAGCGATTCAGGCGCAAAATTTGACGTTGAAATAAATCTAGATGCTAATGAACTTGAACCATTTGTTACATGGGGAACTAATCCAGGACAAGGTCTGCCACTGAACTCATCTGTTCCAAATCCCGCCGATATTTCTGATGCTGAAGAGCGCGGAGCAGCCGAGCGAGCGCTGACATATATGGGTCTTACCGCGGGCACCCCACTGAAAAAAATAGCGATAGATACTGTCTTTTTAGGCTCTTGCACCAATGGAAGAATTGAAGATCTTCGCTCGGCGGCTGAAATTCTCAAGGGTAAAAAGATTTCTTCTTCTCTTCGAATGCTGGTTGTTCCCGGATCTGCGCGAGTTCGTTTGCAAGCTGAATCTGAAGGCTTGGACAAAGTTTTTATTGATGCTGGAGCCGAGTGGCGAAATGCTGGATGTTCAATGTGTTTAGGCATGAATCCTGATCAACTAGCAGTGGGTGAACGAAGTGCCTCAACATCAAATCGAAATTTCGAAGGTCGCCAAGGCAAAGGTGGACGCACGCACTTGGTAAGTCCCCTCGTCGCTGCAGCAACTGCCTTGCGCGGAACACTCTCTTCACCAGCGGATTTGTAAGGGATAAGCACAATGGAAAAATTCATTAAGCACACTGGTACCGGGGTTCCACTTCGCCGAAGCAATGTAGATACAGACCAAATCATTCCGGCTGTCTATCTAAAGCGCGTTACGCGCAGCGGTTTTGAAGATGGCCTCTTTGCAGCGTGGAGAAATGATCCCGACTTCGTTTTGAACAAGGAAGCATTTAAAAAGGGAACAGTCTTAGTTGCTGGTGCGGATTTTGGTACAGGATCATCGCGCGAACACGCTGTGTGGGCGTTACAAAATTATGGCTTCAAAGTAGTTATCTCCTCTCGGTTTGCAGATATTTTCCGAGGAAACTCACTTAAAGGTGGCTTACTGACCATCATCTTGTCCCAGGAGGAAGTAGAAGATCTTTGGAGCGTCATTGAAAGCGCTCCTGATACTGCAATTACGGTGGATTTAGAGAGTCGTACGGTTTCTTATAACTCAATACTTTTAACCTTTGAAATCGATGATTACACCCGTTGGCGCTTGATGGAAGGTTTAGATGACATCGGCTTGACCCTAAAACAAACTGATTCCATCGATTCATTTGAGAAAAATCGTGAAGAGTACAAACCAAAAACAATTCCGGTGCTCAAGTAAAGCAATAAAAATCACATTTTTACGCTCAAATTTGATAAATATGTACTGGTTGATAGAAACTCTCAAGTAAAACTCTAGAGATTTCTACGCATAAAAAGTGCATTTTTTAATGTATTTCTTTAAAAATAAAAAATCGCGACTCGCCTTATAGCGTGTTGGACTCATAACCATTGGGGAGTTAAGTTTTATACGCGTTAAGCGTTTGCTTAACTTTTAAGCGTAAATCTAAGGGGATTTTGATGAATAAGGCACAATTCATTGCCGCGTTGGCCCCACACTTCAACGACAGCAAGAAAGATGCAGCTCACGCTGTAGACGTTGTTTTTGACACAATCATCCGTGCAATGTCACGTGGTGAAGATGTCATGATCAATGATTTTGGAAAGTTTAAGAAAGTAGATCGCAAGGCTCGCATGGGACGTAACCCGTTCACTGGCGAAACAATCAAGATTAAGGCTTCAAAGAAGGCTCGCTTCCTTCCTGCAAAGGGACTTAAGGAAGTTATCTCTGGCGATCGCAAACTTGGACCAGCTCCAAAGATTGAGCCAAAAGCTGCTCCAAAGGCGGCAGCTAAGGCTGCACCAAAGAAAGCCGCAAAGAAGTCTTCGAAGAAGGCAGCACCAAAGAAGAAGGCTAAAAAAACCGCTAAGCGCGTTGTAAAAAAGAGCGCTAAGAAGGCTACCAAGCGTAAGTAATTAGCTTTTTACCAAAAGCGCGGGCTCACCAGCACGGTGAGCCCGCGCTTTTTCTATTAGATTAGTACCTATGGAAAGCGCGCAGATTACATACGCTCCACCTACTGGTAAACCACTTGGGACTAATGCAACTTTTAACTTCTGCGCACGGGTTCTGATCCCACTGCTAAATGCAATTGCCAAACTTACGTGGCAGGGAAAAGAGAATATTCCTCAAACAGGTCCTGCGATTGTAATTAGCAATCATCTTTCATATGCAGATGTACTTTTCTTTGCGCAATTTTTATTTAAAAATGGACGTGCGCCACGATTTATCGGAAAGCGTTCGGTATTTGATGTGCCAGTAGTTGGTCGCATTTTGCTAGCGGCTGGACAAATTCCAGTTGAAAGAGAGACAACTCATGCCACCAAAGCGCTAGATCATGCAGTTGCCGCCCTTAAGGCAGGTCACCTCATCGGAATTTATCCCGAAGGAACATTGACTAGGGATGAAAATCTTTGGCCAATGGTTGCAAAAACCGGGGCTGCACGTCTTGCCATCATTACGCAATTACCAATTATCCCTGTTGCGGCTTGGGGCATAGCTGAAGTCTTACCTCCCTATAACAAAATTCCGCGCATCTGGCCACGCTCAAAAGTTACGCTTCGGGCAGGCAAGGCAATCGATATGTCCTCCTGGTATGGAAAGCAAGATGATCCAGCAGCCCTTGCTCAAGCAACAGCGCACATCATGGGAGAATTAACAACGATGCTAGAAGATATCCGTGGTGAAAAAAGAACCGAACCTATATTTGATCCCCACACTTCCGATTTGCCGAGGACTGGAAATTTTAAGAAGAAACGCTCATGAGTAAAGTTACCGTTTTAGGAGCTGGTGCCTGGGGAACCACTTTGGCGCAAGTACTCTCAGATTGCGGAAATGATGTGTTGATTTGGGGTCGCAATCCTGAAATTGTCGCTGAAATAAATAATTCTTATACAAACAAAAAGTATTTAGGTGATCACGAATTACCAAAACAACTTAAGGCAACCAATGAAATTGAAAGTGCCTTTGCCCATTCATCAATCATTGTTTTGGCTATCCCGGCTCAGAATTTAAGGCAGGCACTACTGCAGTGGAACACGCAATTTTCGGTAGATGCTCTCATCGTGAGCACATTAAAGGGCATCGAATTAAATTCGGAGTTACGCATGACAGAGGTTATTTCTGAAGTTTTAGGAACCAAAAATAATGCGATTTTAACGGGACCAAATCTTGCTGCTGAATTAATATTGCGGCAGCCTGCTGGCGCTGTTGCCGCTGCATCAACAATTGAAATTGCTTCACAAGTACAAAAACTTTTTTCAACTCCTTATTATCGAGTTTATGTATCTACTGATGTGGTTGGATGCGAACTTGCCGGTGCCATTAAAAGTGTTATTGCACTTGCTGTTGGCATGTCCATAGGTATGGGATTTGGTGAAAATACGCAAGCCATGTTGATTACCCGCGGACTTAATGAAGTTGCTCGAATTGGCGCAGCTCATGGCGCGGATCCACTTAGTGCTGCAGGATTGGCAGGGATGGGCGATTTAGTGGCAAGTTGTGGGTCCGCCTTATCGCGCAATAGAACATTTGGCGAAGTACTCGGTCGTACTGGTTCACTCAATGATGCTCGCACACACGTTGCTAAAACAGTAGAAGGCGTAGCCTCTGCAAGTGCAGTTATTGAAATTGCCCACAGAGTTGGGGTCGAAGTACCAGTTATTGAAGCGGTTGCAGATGTCGTCGCAGGAACGATAACTCCGACACAAGCCCTTGATCGTCTTATGACAATAACTACAAAAGCAGAAAACTTCATTCGATGAACAAAAAAGTAATCGCCATAATCTTTGGTGGTCGCTCTAGCGAACATGAGATTTCCTGTGTTTCAGCCGGTGGAGTATTAGCCGCTCTTGATAGAAGTAAATATGAGCCAATTCTTATCGGTATTACTCGAAGCGGTACTTGGGTTCATGTTCAGGAAGATTTTCCTTTAGCAATTCGTGGGGGAGTGTTACCTGAAGTTCCGATAGATGCCCCCGAAGTTGTTGCTGACATACATGGACTCAGTGTTGAGAAAAAACCATTAAATGTTGATGTTATTTTTCCACTTTTGCATGGTCCTTATGGAGAAGATGGCACAATCCAAGGTTTCTGCGAAATGGCAAATATTGCCTATGTTGGTAGCGGAGTACTTGCAAGCGCCGTTGCGATGGATAAGTCATTTGCAAAGCCAATTTTTGCTTCCCATGGAATGAGCGTTGTACCAGGTTTTGTTCTCAAGAAAAGTGAGTGGAAATCTATGCGTGCACAATTCGAAAAGAGTGCAGCAGAATTGGATTTCCCACTCTTTGTAAAACCTGCTCGTGGAGGTTCAAGCCGCGGAACAACAAAGGTTAAATCTGCAAAAGATTTCGCAGCTGCTATCGATGCAGCTCATACATTTGATTCCAAAGCACTAGTTGAAAAGGCAATCCACGGCGTTGAAGTTGAGTGCGCTGTACTTGAAATCAACGGGTCACCCGAGGCTTCAATAGTGGGCTCTATTTCAATTGATTCCAAGTTTGAGTTCTATGACTTTGAGGCAAAATATTTAGATGGTGCTACAAAAATTGAGTTACCTGCCTTGATTCCTAGTGATGTCGCCGAAGAGATCAGAGCCAAAGCGATCCAAGCATTTAAAGCCCTGGGTTGTTCAGGATTAGCACGCGTGGATTTCTTTTATGCATCATCTGGTGAAGTGTTTATCAACGAACTAAACACGATGCCAGGTTTCACATCAACATCAGTATTTCCAAAAATGTGGGCTGCAACTGGAAAGAACTACGAAAGTATTATTGAAGAGCTGATCAAAACAGCTCTGCTAAGAACAAACGGTGTCTTAGAAAATTAATATGTAACTGGACATGTCAAAGTTCGTGTAATGCCAGGTACTGCTTGAACTTTAGACAAAATAACTCGACCAAAATCTTCCATGCTTGGAGCTTCGGCTCGCATAATTACATCGTAAGGACCTGTTACTCCTTCGGCCAATGTCACTCCAGGAATAGCCAAGACTGCTGCTGCGACACTGGAAGCTTTTCCTACTTCCGTTTGAATCAAAATGTATGCCTGAACTGACACTCTCGACTCCTTTTGCTTTAGTGGGGTCAACTTATCTCATCTGAACCCGATGCGGCAATGAGTATTCTTTAGGTATGAATTTTAATGAGGAGCAGGTTATTTCGGAGATCTCCTCAATCTTTTCACAATCAAATAAAGGCAACTCACAAGTAATAGTAGGTATTGGCGATGATGCAGCCGTTGTCGCAACAGATCACCACTCAGTAATTACAACGGATATGGCTATTGAGGGCGTTCATTTCAAACGTGAATGGTCGAGTGCGTACGAGATTGGTTCAAAAATAACGGTTGCAAATTTGGCAGATATTTATGCAATGGGAGCAGATCCCCGATATCTCGTGATCGCTTTAACATTAACTGGCAACGAAGAACTTTCCTGGATTAGAGAACTCGCCCAAGGAATTGCAGATACCGCACTTAAATCGGATTCAGTAGTTGTAGGTGGTGACTTATCCCGAGCCGAACAGATCATGATCTCGATGACTGCGGTGGGATCTTCGCGATTACACATTACTCGAAGCGGTGCCCGTGCAGGAGATTCGATTTATGTATCGGCGCTGCCTGGTTTCTCACGTGCAGGTTTTGAAATACTTACAAAAAATCTTCCACATTCGCCCGCATTTGCACGAGCACTTTCTCAATTTAAATCCCCAAAACTCGACCCTGTTGCCATGCGCAGTTTTAAAAGCGCGCATGCACTCTGCGATGTCAGTGACTCATTACTGGTTCAGGCAGAACAGATAAGTAAGGCTTCATCGGTTGCTTTTGAAATTGACACTAAAAAGATTGAAAAGTGCGATGGATTTGCAGACCTTGCAGCTGTGGCTCAAACAATCGGTTGCGATGTCTGGGATTTCGTACTGGCAGGGGGAGAAGATCATGTTCTCCTGGCAACGGGAGTAAATCTTCCTGGAATATGCATTGGAAGAGTTATTGATGGCAGTGGTGTAAAAGTTTTAGATATGAAAAAAGCGCCAGATTCCTGGCGCCATTTCAATTAGGTTTAATTAATAACAAATTAGCGAGTAACTTTTCCTGCCTTAAGGCAAGAAGTACATACGTTCTGGCGCTTAGGTGTTCCACCAACGAGAGTACGAACTCGTTGAATATTTGGATTCCAGCGACGACGAGTCTTCACTTGTGAGTGAGAAACATTATTACCAAAGCTTGGACCCTTTTTACAGACGTCACATGTTGCAGCCATTTGCCGAACTCCTTTGTAGCGATTTTCTTACCGATTTACAGAGCGCAAGATTAGC
>WLRX01000034.1 GCA_009706135.1 Actinomycetota bacterium | reverse complement strand
TTGGCTTTGCGCGCTGCGCGTTGTTCAGCTACTGCTTCAGTTTTCTTCTTCGTCGGTCCTAATACCATTGTCATATTTCGACCCTCTTGCTTAGGGGCGAATTCCACAAATGCAATAAGTGCAACATCTTCTGCAAGACGTTGTAACAACTTGAAACCAAGTTCTGGTCTGGTCTGCTCTCTTCCTCGAAATTGCATCGTTACCTTCACTTTGTCGCCGCCCTTGAGGAACTTCTCGATATGAGCTCGCTTAGTCTCATAATCGTGATTTTCGATCTTAGGTCGCATGCGCACTTCCTTCACCACAATGTGGGTCTGGTTCTGTCGCGCTTCCCGAGCCTTTTGCGCGATTTCGTATTTGTACTTTCCGAAATCCATAATCTTGCAAACGGGTGGGTTGGCATCAGGTGCAATCTCGACTAAATCGAGACCAACTTCATCTGCCATTTTTAACGCTGTATCGATATCTACAACTCCAACTTGATCACCGGTATGACCGATGAGTCGAATTTGAGGTGTGCGAATTCGATCATTAATGCGCGGTTCAGTGCTGATTTGTGCTCCTTCGGTTAATTGCAAACGCTTTGTGTGTTGCAAGCGCTACAAGAAAAACACCGCAAGGAGAATTGGATGAAGCCAATTCATAACCCTGACAAACCAACTCGCCGTAGCGATGGAGGTGGGAGCGGTACTCCTCTTGCAGTAACTATGCAGTCACTGGTCTGAGGGGAAGATTACCCGAGATACGAGCAAAGGCGAAATTTACGCTCAAGCACCCATGGCATGAACGCCGCCATCGACGTGAATGATCTCCCCTGTTGTCTTGGGAAACCAATCCGAGAGCAGCGCTACAGCGCCCTTTGCTGCCGGCACGGCATCTGTGACATCCCATTGAAGGGGTGCACGTTCATTCCACACTTTCTCAAACTCATCAAAACCTGGGATTGATTTTGCAGCCATAGTACGAATCGGTCCTGCTGCAACGAGATTTACACGAATGTTCTTAGGGCCTAGATCTCTTGCGAGATAGCGAGAAGTTGATTCCAGCGCGGCTTTAGCAACACCCATCCAGTCATATTTTGGCCATGCAACAGTTGCATCAAAATCTAAGCCAACAATTGACGCACTATCTTTAAAAAGTGGCACACACGCCATCGATAAAGATTTAAAGGAATACGCAGAAACATGCATGGCAGTTGCCACATCTTCCCAGGTGGTGTTTAGGAAATTGCCACCGAGTGCGGCCTCTGGTGCGAAACCAATTGAATGAACAACTCCATCTAGGTGTGGAACATGTTCACGCACTCGGCTGGCTAGCAAATCAAGATCACCCTGGTTGGTTACATCTAACTCAATTACTGACGCAGGATTCGGCAAACGTCCAGCAATGCGTGTGGTCAAACTAAGTACACGACCATATGAAGAAAGCAGAACATTAGCTCCTTCTTCTTGGGCGATGCGGGCAATATGAAAAGCAATCGATGCATCTGTTAAAACACCAGTTACTAAAATATTCTTGCCAGTGAGCAAACCCATTTAATGTCCCATCCCTAATCCACCGTCAACAGGTATTACGGCGCCTGTTATGTATGCCGCACTTTCCGAAGCAATAAATGAGACAACTTCTGCAATCTCGGTTGCTTCAGAGAATCTGCCGAGAGGGATTGAATCTGCGATTTCTTGTCTGCGTTTATCATCCAATGCAGCTGTCATGTCGGTTTCCACAAATCCTGGTGCGATAACGTTAGCCGTAATCCCGCGACTACCTAATTCGCGCCCGAAAGATCTAGCCATTCCGATGAGTCCTGATTTGCTCGCAGAGTAATTAACCTGACCAGCAGAGCCTAACAAAGCAACAACCGAACCGATAAATATCAATCGGCCTTTCTTAATTTTAAGTAAACCTTTTGTCGCTCTTTTGGCCACTCGAAATGCACCAGTTAAATTTGCATCTATAACCTCTTCGAAATCATCGTCAGACATACGCATTACAAGTGCGTCCTTCGTTATTCCTGCATTACAAATCAACACTTCTGGAATGCCCCACGATGTCTCAATCAGTGTGAATGCTTCATCAACACTCTGCGTTGAAGTGACATCTAGTGCTACACAATCAAAACCAGGAATAGCCGCACCAGAGCGAGACCCAATAACGACATGAAACCCATCTCGTGACAAAACGTTGGCAATAGCTAAACCAATTCCGCGGTTTCCGCCTGTTACAAAGGCGATTGGTTTTTGCGACATGCGAGAAATCTACTGGCTACTCTCGCGTAAAGTGAATTTCATCTGGCTTCGTGTCTGTTCCTCGCCTAGAATCAGCGTATGGCTAACGAAGAAGATGTTTATGACATCACCAGTGCTCAAAAATCATTGAGTTCTGATCAGCCCGGACGTCAACGCAGATATTTTATTTCCATGATGGTAAGAACTGCTTGCTTTATTCTGACAGTAATACTGCCAAGCCCTTTTCGTTGGATCGCACTGGCAGGAGCAGTCTTTCTTCCTTACATAGCAGTGGTTGTTGCAAATGCTGGTCGTGAAACAATTCTTCCTGGCGCTGCAATATTGAAAAAGAAACCACGCTCTCTCTCATAAGTTAGGGTATTACCGTGGTTAAAGAGCGGTACGCATTTCTTAAAACGTTCATCGCGATTGCATTGGTCTTTTTATGCCTCTGGGCTGCACAATGGCAATATCACCGTGGAGTTGAACGACATGCTCACAATAATCTGATCGTAGAGCAATCGCGATTACCTGAGGTTAAATTGAGCGAACTAACAGGGAATATAGATTCTTTTGAATGGCGAAAGATTACTATTCAAGGTTCCTTTGATGATAAGAATCAGATTTTACTTCGCAATCGTTACAGCGAAGGTGTTTACGGCTTCGAGCAACTCACGCTCTTTGCATTTGATGGAAGAAAAATCTGGGTAGATCGCGGATGGATCAAAGCAGGTTCGAATGCGACAATCCCTCCACAATTGCAGAAGACCAATGAAAACATTGTGAACATATCTGGTCGCCTTCGTTTAGACTCCTCTCTCCCCCAAGGTAAGTTCTTTGCAGTATCAAACAATGCACAGAGGGATTTAATTTCGCAATTAGATGCCAGAAATGGTATTCAAACCGAAGAATTCTATGTCGATCTCATTTCAGTTTCGGATACTTCCATGAACCCAGATGTTCCAGTTGAGTTACCTGAGCTCAGTGACGGTCCCCACATGGCGTATGCATTGCAATGGATTTTCTTCGGAGCTTTATCGATTTATGGAAGACGTCTCATTCGCAGAACCGCTTAAATCTTGTCGTGTATATAACTCGGAATACAATCCACCAGCATTAAACAACTCTTCATGCTTCCCACGTTCAACGATGATCCCGTTTTCAAGGACAATAATTTGATCCGCATCCTTTACCGTACTTAAACGATGAGC
Source organism: Actinomycetota bacterium (assembly GCA_009706135.1). Taxonomy (GTDB): domain Bacteria; phylum Actinomycetota; class Actinomycetes; order Nanopelagicales; family Nanopelagicaceae; genus Planktophila. The sequence continues at coordinate 5,306 of WLRX01000034.1, read as the reverse complement.
AATAACGATACTAGTTCTACCCTTTAGTGCAGACTTTAATGCTTGCTGAACCAATGCTTCGTTTTCGGAATCCAAATGCGCTGTTGCTTCATCAAGGATTACCACTGATGGAGATTTAAGAAGCAATCGCGCGATAGCCAATCGCTGCTTCTCGCCCCCTGATAAGCGATGACCACGTTCACCAACTAAAGTTTCAAAGCGATTTGGAAGTGATTCGATCAGCTGCCAAATTTGTGCAGATTTACATGCTTCTTCCATTTCAGCCTCAGTTGCATCATGTTTTGCATATCGCAAATTCGCAGCGATGCTTTCATGAAATAGATGTGCATCCTGTGTAACAACACCAATATTCGCACGTAAAGACTCCACAGTCAGTTCTCTAATGTCAGTAGCGTCAATTGAAATCGAACCGGATGTAGCATCGTAGAGTCGTGGAACCAGAGCGCTTATCGTAGTTTTGCCAGCGCCGGATGGGCCAACGATTGCAGTGAAACTTCCAGCCGCAACGGTAAATGAAATGCCTTTAAGAATTTCGCCACTTTCGACGTGTTCTTCAGTTGCAATAGATTCGAGAGAGGCCAAAGAGATTTGATCTGGACGTGGGTAGGAGAAATGAACATCCTTGAACTCAATCGATGGAATCTTCTTTGCGAGATTTATCGCACCAAATTTATTCGTAACCATTGGTTCAAGATCTAGAACCTCAAAAACTCTTTCGAATGAAACTAATGCGGTCATTACATCTATTCGAACATTCGATAATGCAGTTAATGGTCCATATAAACGGGCTAACAAAGCTGTAATGGCTAACAATGTTCCAACTGTCACACTTCCCTTTAACGCTAAATGACCACCGATTCCATAGGCAAAAGCTGTAGCAACGGCTGCAACACTGGTTAATGCGATGAAGAAGAATCGGTTGAGCATTGCCATGGTAATTCCAATGTCGGCAACTTTTCGCGCCCGAGATCTGAAAAAATCATTCTCCGCTTGTGCCTGACCATAAAGAGCAACCAACATTGCTCCTGAAACATTGAATCGCTCCGTCATCGTCGATGACATCGCGGCATTGAGAGTGAAGGATTCCCTCGTAAGAGTTTGAAGTTTACGGCCTACCCATTTGGTGGGAATCAAAAACACCGGTAACAAAACGAGTGAAACTATTGTTATTTGCCATGAGAGGAAAAGCATGGCTGCCGTGACCAATATCAAACTGACAACATTGCTTAAAACTCCTGATAGAGAGGAAGTAAATGCTTGTTGTGCGCCAATGACATCTGAGTTGATTCTAGAAATTAAAGATCCCGTTTGAGTTCTTGTGAAAAATGCTATTGATTGTTTTTGTACATGCTCAAAAACTTGGGAACGTAAGTCGTAAATTAACCCTTCACCGATTCTGGCCGAAAACCAACGTCCAATGATGCTCATCAAGGCATCTGCAACTGCCAAAAAACCAACGATTAAAGCGAGCTGAGTTATGAGTGCACCATTCTTAGGCACCACTCCATCATCAATTAGTTTTCGGAGCAGTAAAGGAGTAGCAACAATGAAGAATGCATCAATAACGACCGTAAACAAAAATATTGAAAGATAAAGACGATATGGTTTTGCAAAACCAAAAATGCGTTTGACTGTACCCGCTTTTAGTTTTTGTTCTTTAACTGATGGATCAGCAGTCATTGTCCGATGAGCGGACCAGGCTGCGTACATGGACATACTTAGACCGTGAAACCCAATGCTCTTAGTTGTTCGCGACCTTCATCAGAAATTTTGTCCGGACCCCAAGGCGGCATCCAAACCCAGTTTATTTTTACATCGGTAGTCATGCCAGCAAGTGCTTGTCTTGTTTGATCCTCAATAACATCTTGGAGCGGACATGCCGCAGATGTTAGAGTCATATTCAAAACAGCAATATTTGATTCATCAACCATCACGTCATAAATCAAACCTAGATCAACAACATTGATTCCTAATTCAGGGTCGACAACATCTTTCATTGCCTCAGTTACATCATCAACACTTGTTGTCATTTTTCAAACCCTTCTATACGCGGATTAGTTTAGTTCTTTTTCTGAGCTTGCACTGACGCATCTTTAAATGCCATCCAACCTAATAATGCACACTTAATTCGCGCTGGGTATTGAGATACACCTGCCAGGGCTACGGCATCCTCCAAGATTGATTCATCTGGCTGACCACTGCCTTTGCTCTGCATAAGCTGAACAAAATTATCAAACACTATTTGTGCATCATCTAGTTTTTTACCAATCATTAAGCCACTCATAATCGAAACACTGGCTTGAGAAATAGAGCATCCGAGCCCATCCCATGAAACTGATTGAACTAACGATCCATCCAAAGTTAAGTTCAAAGTAATTTCGTCCCCGCAACTCGGATTGATGTGGTGAACCTGAGCGTCATAAGCAGCAGCGAGTCCTTTGTTTTCTGGATGCTTGTAATGATCCAAAATCACTTCCTGATAAAGGTTATCTAATTGCATCATTGTCCAAAATACTTCTTAGCATTTTTTACACCAGTAACTAAAGCGTCCAAATCAGAATGATCGTTATACAAATAAAGAGAGGCTCGAGTTGTGGCAGGAACACCTAGTGCTCTAGTTAGCGGCCAAGCACAGTGATGACCCGTTCTCACTGCAATTCCGAAACTATCCAAGTACTGGCCAAGGTCATGTGGATGAATTCCTTCAACGGTGAAAGAAACAATACCTCCACGCAATGAACTATCCAATGGTCCGACAATTGCTATACCTTCAATTTTTCCAAGCTCGGCTATTAAGTAAGAAGTTAACTCTTCCTCATGCTTATGGATTGCATCCATTCCAACGCTTTGAAGATATTTTACAGCCGCACCTAGGCCAATTACTTGCGCCATGTTTGGAACACCTGCTTCAAATTTTCTTGGTGCCTGCGACCACGTTGCATCAGTCATGGTTACATTTTCAATCATTGACCCACCAAATAAAAATGGAGGAAGCTCATTTAGTAATTCGTAGGACCCCCATAAAACACCTACACCTGTTGGGCCTAAAGACTTATGACCTGAAAATGTTAGAAAGTCTGCCCCAAGTTTGCGTACATCAACAGCCATGTGGGGAACTGACTGACAAGCATCAACAATAACAACTGCTCCTACTGCGTGCGCTTTTTTAACTATCTGCTCAAGATTGATAATTGTTCCGAGAACATTAGATTGCTGGGTTATTGCCACAATTTTTGTTTTATCAGTGATCAAAGAGTCAATATTTGACTCGTCCATTCGTCCATCAGGTGTTACTCCGAACCACTTGAGCGTTGCGCCACTGCGCTTTGCTAATTGCTGCCAAGGAATTAAATTTGCGTGATGCTCCATCTCGGATACAACAATTGTGTGCTCAGGTCCAATAGCGAAACGGCTGCCCGGTTCAGCATTGCTAAATGCATATGCCAAAAGATTGAGAGATTCAGTAGCGCCTTTGGTAAATACAATCTCTTGCGAATCGGCACCAAGAAACTCTGCCACGCTTTCGCGTGCGGTTTCAAAGAGCTCGGTAGCTTCTTCTGCTAACTGATGAGCACCGCGGTGCGCTGCGGCATTGTGTAACTTGTAGAAATCCATTTCAGCATCAATTACAACCTGGGGCTTTTGACTCGTCGCACCACTATCCAAATAAATGAGCTTTTTGCCGTCACGAATAGTTCGCAAAAAGATTGGGAAATCTTTGCGGATCTTCGTGACATCAAGAGTCATAATTACAGACTAATTACCGACGTATTCGGCGTATCCCTGCGCTTCTAGCTTGTCTGCTAACTCTGGGCCGCCTTCTTCAACTACACGTCCATTGGCAAACACATGCACAAAATCTGGCTTGATGTAGCGCAGAATTCTTGTGTAGTGCGTGATGAGAAGAACTCCTAAGTTATTTGAATCTTTTGCGCGATTAACTCCTTCAGAAACAATACGTAGAGCATCAACATCTAGACCTGAATCGGTTTCATCTAAAATCGCAATCTTTGGCTTTAAGAGTTCAAGCTGCATAATTTCATGGCGCTTCTTCTCTCCTCCAGAAAAACCTTCATTAACGTTTCTCTGGGCAAAGCTTGGATCAATAGATAAAGCTTCCATGGCACCTTTTACTTCAGATACCCACGTGCGCAACTTTGGAGCCTCACCGCGAAGCGCCGTTGCTGCTGTACGCAAGAAATTTGATACTGAAACTCCTGGAACTTCAACGGGATATTGCATTGCTAGAAACAATCCAGCCTTTGCGCGTTCATCAACGCTCATCTCAAGAACATCTGCACCATCTAGTGTTACCGAACCACCAGTGATGGTGTACTTAGGATGACCAGCGATTGAATAAGCAAGAGTGGATTTACCGGAACCATTTGGCCCCATGATTGCGTGAGTTTCCCCCGACTTAATGACTAGATCTACGCCCTTAAGGATTTCCACCGCACCGCTTTCGGTGTTTACAGAAACTTGAAGGTTTCGAATATCTAATGTGCTCATGGTTGACCTGTTATCTCTCGTTTTTGTTTGTGGACTATTTATCTGTGAAGTGAACTTCTACAACATCATCGACGATGCTGACTGGATAGGTTTTAACAGCGATATTGGCAGGCAACGTAAGTGCCTCGCCTGTACGTAAATCGAACTCCGCTCCGTGTAACCAACACTCAATTTTGAAATCTGTTACGTCTCCTTCAGACAAAGATGCCTCTGAATGTGTGCACATATCATTGATTGCGAAAACTTCGTTACCAATACGTGTTAAGCAAAGATCTTCACCATTGATGTTTACTTTCATCGGCTTACGTTCCTGCATCGCCGATAGCTTAATCGAGCTCACCTTAGGCACCAGCCTTTACAAGTTCATCATCAATGCGCTGCATTAATCGATCTTGAATTTCGGAATCAGCAATCTCAGTGATTATTTCTGCAAAGAAACCTCGGACAACTAAGCGTCGAGCGTCCTCTACTGAAATACCTCGTGACATCAAATAGAAAAGCTGTTCATCATCAAAGCGACCCGTAGTACTTGCGTGTCCTGCACCAACTATCTCACCGGTTTCGATCTCTAAATTTGGCACTGAATCAGCGCGAGCTCCGTCTGTGAGCAAAAGATTTCGATTGAGTTCGTAAGTGTCCGTCCCCTCAGCATTGGCGCGAATGAAAACGTCACCAATCCAAACTGTATGAGCCTTGTCTCCCGATAAAGCACCTTTGAAATTAACTCGAGACTTAGCATTGGGAACGCAATGATCAACGAATATGCGGTGCTCAAAGAACTGCCCAGCAGTTGCGAA
>WLRX01000033.1 GCA_009706135.1 Actinomycetota bacterium | reverse complement strand
GCTGTAGAAGTTTTGGCGCGTTTATTAAATACGTCATATCCAATCTTTTCGACTTCATCAACAATGCCGCAATACAAAGTACTCGCTGCAGAAATACATGGGCGGCTTGATTCTTCAAGTAAAGCAATTCCAGGTGCAGCTTCTCGTTGTAATTGGCGCACTCTTTCAATCTGGAATTTAAGGGCCTCAATAATCTGGGGAGTTAGTTTTCTATGATGAAGCATTTCCTCGGTTACGCCGAATTGCGCTAGTTCATCCAGAGGTAGATAAATCCGACCTCGATCGAGGTCTTCGCCCACATCTCGAATAAAATTAGCGAGCTGAAAAGCGATTCCTAATTTTTTCGCGGGTTCGTATGCTCCATCTGAGAGTGGCCCCAATATCGGAACCATCTGCAATCCAATGACAGCGGCAGACCCGTATACATATTCCATGAGATCTTCATAAGTTCTGTAGGTGCTTACAGTCAGGTCCATTGTCATTGAATGTAAAAAATCCACAAAATGTTGCTGTGGAATATTAAATCTGCGAACGGTGTCAATTAGTGCTGCACCTACATGATCGGTACTAATTCCAGTTGAAATGGACGCAAGAACTGAGTCACCCCAGGTTTTGAGATGCGCTGCTTTTTCTTGATCACTAAGAGTTGACGCTAGATCATCGACGATTTCATCTGCGTAACGTGCAAAACCATAAAGAGCATGAACGAATGGACGTTTGTGTGCTGGCAATAAGAGCGTGGCAAGATAGTAAGTTTTGCCATGCAAGGAGTTAAGGCGCTTGCACTCTTCATAGGATGCGCGCAGTACTGGATCTGTAATTCCAGCAGCATCTAACTCATTCATTTATTTAACAGGTCCAACAATTCTCTCAGCGGCCAAACGACCTGAAATGAGAACCATTGGTACGCCTACACCTGGTTGTGTTCCAGATCCGGTAAAGACAACATTTTCAAAGCCGCTAGCCATATTGCGAGGTCTAAATGGTCCCGTTTGGAAAAATGTATGAGCACTTGCAAATGGTGCGCCGCGCTCCATTCCGCGATCTTGCCAATCCAAGGGCGTGGTCATTACTTCAGTTTCAATTCCATCTGAAAAATTGGTGTATCCACGATCTTCTAGAGTCTTAATCATGTGATCGCGATAGGGACCTGCCTGCTTTTTCCAATCAATATCTGCATCTAAATTCGGAGTTGGATACAAGATGTAATAAGACTCCTTACCGACAGGTGCCAGAGATGGGTCATCTTTTGTTGGAATCGTAACAAGAACACTGGGATCACTCATCAATGTTTTTTTGTTAATCAGTTCATCAAATACGCCATCCCATGAATCACCAAAGTGAATATTGTGATGAGCAACATGATCATATTTTTTCGATGAACCAACGAGCAACGTTGCACAGGAAGGGGAGTATCGAAGTCGCTTGACCGATAATGGAGTTTTTCCTAGTAATTCGCGCCATGCAACAGGAAGATCAGGGTTAAGAACTAGTGCATCACACTCAATGCGTTGGCCTGTGTTGGTAATTACAGCTTTTGCTCGCGAATTAGATGTTTCAATCTGTTCAACTGAAGTGTTATAGATAAATTCGACGCCGTGTTTTTGCGCTGCAGCAGCAAGGGCGCGGGGAACTGCGTGCATTCCACCTTTGGGAAAGAAGACACCATTAACTGAATCCATATAAGCGATGACCGCATAAATTGCGAGTGCCTGTTGGGGGCTTACTCCGGCATACATTGCCTGGAATGAATAGACTTTTTGAAGACGTGGATCTTTCATGAATTGATTTACTTTTGGAGATAGTCGCCTAAAACCACCTAGGGCTATTAAACGTGCCAAGTTTGGAGTTAATAAATTAAGAGGTGAATCAATATTTCTATCGATGAAGTCATTCATCTCGTATTTGTATAACTTAGTAACGAAATCTACATAGCGTCGGTAGCCTGCTGCTTCACTCGAGCTAACTGTGCGAGCGATTTCAGCTTCCATTTCTTCTGTATTTGCGTGCACATCGATTTGTGAACCATCAGCGTAGAAGGCTCGGTATAACGGTTTTACAGGAGTTAGCTCAAGCCAATCCTTTAACTCTTCGCCCACGCTGTTGAATGCATCATTGATAAGAGATGGCATAGTTAAAACAGATGGACCAGTATCAAAGGCATAGCCATCTTTATTAAGCAAACCATTTCGCCCACCCGGAACGCTTTCGCGTTCGATGACAGTTACTTTGCGGCCAGCTCCAGCTAAGCGAAGAGCAGTGCTTAAACCGGCTAGGCCAGCTCCAACAACAACAACATGATCAGTTGGACCTTTGACGCGCTTTGTCATTAGTGGCTCCTCTTAGTGGCGGTAATCGCAAGTTCGCTTAAAACCTGACGGGCTTCTGTTGTAATTGCAGGTGTATCAAGTGCTTCGACGGCCGTATTCGTTAGTTTTGTAATGAGATTTTCTACGTGTTCTATCGCTCCTGAATCCGTAAGGATTTGGCGCAATATGGCGATTGCATTGGAATCCAAATCTGATCTACCGAATTGGGATTCAAAGGCTTTTATATCAACCGCGCTCATGGATTCTTGTGCCGTCGCGACAAGAACAGTTCGTTTTCCTTCGCGAAGATCATCACCAGCTGGTTTGCCTGTTAATTCTGGATCTCCAAACACGCCAAGTAAGTCATCACGTAATTGAAACGCTTCACCTAATGGCAATCCATAACCTGAATAATGAGATGTGACTTCTGCGAGGTGATTATTATCCGTGGTCGCAAGAGATGCGCCGAAATGTAGTGGCCGCTCGATCGTATATTTACCTGACTTGTATCGTGCAATAGTCAGTGCGCGTTCTACGGTGTGCGAACTTCTTGTCTGCTCATAAATGTCCAAGAATTGTCCAGCCATGAGTTCAACTCGCATTTCATCGTGAACTGCCAAAACTTGAGGCAACATCTCGTTTTTTATGCCACTTTGATGAAGTGCGAGATCTGAGTACACCAGCGCAAGATCACCTAAAAGAATTGCAGCAGCTTGTCCAAAACCAACCGAAGAGCCGACTGCGCTCTCCTTTGAGTGTAATTTTTCGAAGTGTTTGTGAATTGCTGGTTTTCCCCGACGAGTGTCAGATCCATCCATTAAATCATCGTGTATCAGCGCACATGCTTGCAATAATTCAAGACTTGCACATGCGCGAATTATTTCTTGACTATGTGAACCGCCGGCTCCGATAAATCCAAAGTAGGCAAAGAGTGGACGCAACCTCTTTCCGCCATCTAATAAGAATGAAGAGAGTGCATCTGATGCTGGGGTGAGTTCACTGCCAATTGATTCTAAATAAGTTTTTTGGACGCCGAGAAAAGTTGCGAGTTCTCCCTCAATTAGCGCGCGAATCGCAGCCGGTGTTGCACTATTCTCATTAACCACGCGGTAACGGTACCCTGCGTCTTACTCCTAGTCATTTTAAGAAAGGTCCAAGACAGTGATTACGCGCGAGCAGTTTAGAAATCAATGGAGCGAACTCCATAACTCTGCGCCAACAACTGGCATTGTGGGCAGTTGGCTCTCAATTTCATACAGATTTGGGTTGCTCTGCACGTTACTACGAATAACACCAAATGTATTGACCGCCTTGGGATTGATAAGTGCGGTAGGAGTAGCACTCACCTCGCAATCTCTATGGGCAGTCGCACTCATAGTCGTTTCGTTATTTTTTGATGGCATTGATGGAAGTGTGGCAATTTTCCAAAACCGTACTTCGAATTGGGGAGCACTCCTTGATTCAGTCGTTGATCGAATCAGTGAAGCACTCTGGCTCTATGCACTTTATGCGATCGGTATTCCGACTTATTTGTGCATGGCTTTGTGGCTTGTTGCATCAATTCAGGAATACATGCGCGCACGTGTGTCATCGCTAGGAGTTAAAGATCTTGGACTCGTAACCATCACAGAAAGACCAGTGCGGGCGAGTTTTATCTTCATAGTTTTAATTGCATGGCATTTAGATCTACCTGGAATTGAAATTGCCACGTGGGTATTTCTTGGAGCATCAATATTTAGTGCAGTAAACGTGATGCGTTTTGCGTATTCCCGATTGCGTTAGCAACAATTTCAGCGCTCAGTCCAACAAGTGGTAAGCCACCACCTGGATGAGCTGATCCGCCAACACAATACAAACCTTTTAAAGGTGAACGGTTGCGAGCACGTAAGAACGCAGATTGTGCGCCATTGCTCGAAGTTCCATAAATTGCTCCACCTGGTGCGTTAACACTTCTTTCTAAATCAGCCGGAGTTCGAATTTCTAGAACATCAAGGCCATTACGAATGGAAATACCTCGAGCTTCGATCTGATCAATGATTGAGTTTGCATATTCGCGATTGAACTCTTGGTCATTCCAATTCCATCCATTCTTTCCGGTGGCATCGTGCACCGGGGCATTGACTAAGACATAGATTGATTGTGCGCCGATTTCTTTGACCATCGCTGAATCATTAGGGGCACATAAATAGATCGTGGGATCTTTCACGGGCGTATGTGTTGTAAATATTGCATCGAATTCCGCGTCGTAGTTCTCTGGAAAAAGTATTGTGTGGTGACTCAGATTAGATTGTGAATCATCTGGACGAAGTCCGAGTAAGAGTGAAAATCCAGCAAGCGATTGGGTGCTTTTAGCAATTCTCTTGCGCGCGCCTTTAATCTTTCGAACCTTGCCACTTATCAGTGAGTTATAAACAAGTGAAGCATCAGCATTTGCGACAACGATGGAGCTTTCAATTACTCGTCCATCATTTGTCGTTACGCCAATTACTCGTCCATTGCTCTGATTGATCTGCGCAACTGGTGAATCAAATTCAAATACAACTCCTAAATCTAGGCAACGCTGATAGACAGCCTGCGAGAGTTGTCCAACTCCACCGGTGATATGCCAGGCGCCGAATGCTTCTTCAACGAATGCAATCGTTGAAAGCACTGCTGGAGCTAGACGGGGATCTGAACCGCTATAGGTTGCATATCGATCAAGGATGTATCGAAGATGTTTATCTGGCAGTAACTCATCCGCCAATGCTCGAAGCGATTTCCATGGAGCAATGACTCTTAAATCGCGCAGCAGTGTTGGTCGTTTCATGAGTGTGAAAATAGATTTGAGTTCTGACTCAACAAATGGTTCGCGGGAGACATCCCACATTCGTTCAGCGCGCTTAATTAGCGCATCCCATTGGGCTGCAACTTCTACACCCAGAACTCGAGCAATTTCATCTTGAGTTTTATGGTGCGCAAGGTTTGCAAACTTCAAAGAAATACCGTCATGGAAACGGTAATCAAATGCTGGATCTACAGCTTTGACATCCAAAACTTGACCCAGATGCTTGCCGGTTCGTGCAAAAAAATCACGATAGACAGCAGGTAACGTCAACAGAGAAGGACCAATATCAAATGCGTATTTGCCAATCCATTCTGTGCGGCACTTGCCACCAGGTTTATCTGAACTTTCAAGAACCCGAACTACATGACCTTGGCGAGCTAATCGCGCAGCGGTACACATTCCTCCCATGCCGGCGCCGATGACAATTACTTCTGCTTCCTTCATACGGTGCGACCTTTCCATTGGATGCGACCGCGCATGAGCCATGAATAAATGATTAGGTAGACAAATAATGCAGCAGAAATCGGATGCAAGAGTGAATCAAATAAGCTTGCACGAGTTATTCGGGCGCTAATGATTCGAGAAAGAAGCACGGCAGCAAAAGCAGACCATCCCAAAGATGAACCACTGGCAGCAGCGATGAGAGGAACAATTCCGGTGAAAATTAATAGTGTTATCGCTATGAAAGATCCGAAGAGGCCCCCAAACGCTTTCCAAAGGGATTTTGCGTAGCCATTTTCTAGCTCTTCCCAGGATGAGTACATGTGACACTGAGCAATGAGTGCTCCATTTCCAACACTTCCTTTAAATTTATTACGAAGTAGCAGCCGGGCCATCTGCATGTCATCTAATACTTCTGACTTAATTGAAGAGTATCCACCGCTTTTTTCTAATGCGTGTTTCTTGACTATAAAAAACTGACCATTGGCGACAGCAAAAGATGGATTAGTAGAACGTTTAGCAATTGCAAGAGGTACAGATGAAAGCCAAGACCATTGCAGGAGCGGTTGAATCATCCGTTCGCTAAATGAGAGTGCAACCTGAGATGGGTATGGTGAAAAGAAATCCAATCTGTTTTTGTGCATCGCGGTAACCGCAGCTGCAATGGCGGTTGAAGCCAAACGAACATCAGCATCTATACAGATCAGAATCTCATTGTTGGCAGCTTCACTGAGCTGGGCAAGTGCCCATGGTTTTCCGAGCCATCCTTCTGGCAAGGGCGAACCTTGCATAATTTTAAATCGTGAATCACCACGAGCTGAAGATTTAATTAATTCATAAGTCTTATCAGTTGAATTATCGTTAAGGATAAGAAATTCGACATTAGATAATTTCTCCTGCGCGGATAAGGTTTCGATAATTGCTAGTGCATTTTCCTCTTCGTTTCGGAGTGGAATAAGCACACTTATTTTCTCTTCAATCTGATCAGATTTCTGTGGAGTTATTAATGAAAAAGTGTTCAGAAGTGTTACAAGTAAAGCAAGGAGAGAAAGACCTAATGAAATTTCAAGCATTGGAGAGACTTAGGGACGTCCGAGCCAACGCGAAAAAGCGTACGGCACAAAGAAGAGTCCAAATGCAATTCCACCAACGAGTGCAATTCCGGGACGATCAAAGAAGAATAAATTAGAAATTACACCTGCAAAAAGAGTCCATGTTAAAAATATATCCACTGCGCCAAAACTTGCACTTGATTTTCTACGATCGCGAGGCAAAACTTGATGCAATATCGCAATCAATGCCATACCTGACAGTAGCCATCCAACGGTATTCGATAATGGAATTTCTGGTTGGTATGGAACGTGTGCCCCATCAAATGTCCAACGCCATCGATTAGCTGCAACCATTTGGGGATCTAGGAATAAATCCCATGCCGCCATTGCGTATCCGCCGTAAAGAAACACCCAATTTCCTGCAACTCGTCGGGATGCAACCAAAATCGGATGAGCCATCATTACCCACGCAAATGGAACAACATATGGAACACCTGCGATTGTGTGACCAAGAGAGGCGTCATATTCATATGTTCCAAATGGCCAACCAGTGGAAACCCCAACAGATTCAACTATAAGCGCGAAAATAATTGTCGTCCCGAGGTAAGTAAAAGCGTATTGAGCTCCGTATGCCAAGAGCGCATGTAACGCCATGGCGCCAGCGGCCCAATACACAGTTGCAATGGTTACGACTCGCAGCGTTTCACCATCAATGAGCGGATAAACAATTTGTAATGCAATTGCAATACCCAGAACTATGCCAAGAAGTGATTTAGAGCGAAGTGAAATTCCTCTCCGGCGATTTCTGCGGGGAGAGTAATGGCGCATCGACATGGGCGTAATTCTGCCCTAATTCGAGTGCTTAGCCACCATTGACCCACGCTCCTCGCGCACGCTAAATCGTGCGAAGAGTTCTTCGGCATACCATTGAAACTTCTCTGTATCCGCAATGGCCTTGATGTGCGCCTGACCCTTGTATGCAAAATTTCGTATATCACTCGCACTTTGCCATAAAGAAAAAGTGCCCTGCAATCCAATCGGTGCTTCACCAATTCCAATTGCTGTTAGTAGCCCGGCACTTCCATGAAGAGATGCGGTCACTGCTGGAACGGATGCGAAGAAATTAGTTGTTTGCCTCGCCTTTATTCGCGCACGGGTAATGGCTGCGATTTTTCCATCGGCAGAAACATTCTCTTTTACTCTAAATGGTTCGCGCCTACTCCATTTTCCGTGGGAAGAAATTGGATCAAGAAGAATGCGATATTCGTTGGTGCTTATTTTTCTCCACTGTTTAACTATGGACGATTGATCAAGGGCTGCTAATTGATTTTCATCAATAACAACTAAAAATCCCCAACGATGGATATCAGCATCGCGTGGAGTGAAAGTTTCACCTTTGCCGGCGCCCAATAACTTTGCAAAGCTGACACCTTTAAATCTGCGTAAACGTCCACGGTCGATTGCCATTGCCCAAATGGCAAAGGGGAGTGCGCGTGTGGGAGTGGTAAAAAAATATAGAGCAGTAACCATCAGCGAGATTGTGTGGTTTCAAGAATGTGGCGGGTAACAGTGGTTGGGTGATCCCACATCGGTGCATGCCCACAATTTTCAATGACAAACCATTTGCTATGAGATGGGACAACGGAGCGCTCTTGGCAATTTGATTCTGGCAAAGTGTTATCACTATCTCCGAAGATAATTGTTATTGGAATCGATTGCGGAATTGGTGAATCAAATCGTTTCTTGAGCATTCCATCCCACGCAGGGAAGTATCCACTTGCCACACTCATAGCAAGGGAAGCATCAAGACAGGTTTCATAACTCAGATTGCGCCAGAGAGGGCTGACATCTGCAAAACCAATTTTTCTGCCCCATTCATATCTCAATGCAACCGGTGTCAGTGGTCGTGTTGTTTTTGCAATTGCGCGCAGCAGCGCCGTTCCGGGATAGCGCGCGGTATATGGAGCAAGCCATAAACCCGCAGGCGCCAAACCAGTAAAAGATAAGACACGCCCACTATGTTTTGCAGCTGCTTCAAGTCCAACCCAACCACCTAAAGAGTTACCGCATAGATGAAATTTTTCGATTCCAAGTGAACTCATTGTTTCGCACACCGCATCGGCCATTGATTTGGGATCCATTGCTTGTGAAATGGACATGGGAGTTTTTCCATGTCCAGGCAGATCAAGAGTGATAACAGTTAAGTGTCTGGTTAATTCAGGAATTATCAGTTTCCATGCAGTAGCTGCTGAGCCCATTCCATGGATTAG
>WLRX01000032.1 GCA_009706135.1 Actinomycetota bacterium | reverse complement strand
TGGAAACTGCGCTAACTCTCTAGTTCAAGGCGTTGTCTATTACAAAGATGCTGCCCGCGACCAAGAGATTCCAGGACTCATGCACGCTGTTGTTGGGGGATACCACATCAATAACGTCAAGTTCGTTGCAGCTTTTGATGTAGATAAGAAAAAAGTTGGTCTAGATATGGCAGATGCTATTTGGGCCAGCGAGAACAACACTATTAAATTCGCGAATGTTGAAAAGACTGGCGTTGAAGTTTTGCGCGGAGTTACACATGATGGCCTCGGTCGTTATTATCGCGAAACGATCGAAGAATCACCTGCTGCACCAGTAGATGTGGTTGCTGTTCTGAAAGAAGAGCAAGTAGATGTGCTTATTTGCTACTTGCCAGTGGGTTCAGAAGTTGCTGCAAAGTTCTACGCACAATGTGCAATTGATGCAGGATGTGCCTTTGTTAACGCGCTTCCAGTCTTTATTGCATCCGACCCAGTCTGGGAGAAGAAATTTGCTGATGCAGGGTTGCCAATTGTTGGCGATGACATCAAGAGCCAAGTGGGTGCAACTATTACGCACCGAATCATGGCTAAATTATTCCAAGATCGCGGTGTTCACCTAGACCGAACCTACCAATTGAATGTTGGCGGAAACATGGACTTTAAGAACATGCTTGAGCGTGATCGCCTAGAGTCTAAGAAAATTTCAAAGACAAACTCAGTCACATCACAACTTCATCATGATCTGGGTGAAAAGAATGTTCATATTGGACCTTCTGATTACATTCCTTGGTTAGATGATCGAAAGTGGGCCTACGTTCGCCTCGAAGGCCGTGCTTTCGGTGATGTTCCTCTGAATCTTGAATACAAGCTAGAAGTATGGGATTCACCAAACTCTGCTGGTGTAATCATCGATGCGCTTCGCTGCGCAAAGATTGGTCTTGATCGGAAAATTGGTGGTGCACTACTTTCACCATCTAGTTATTTCATGAAGACTCCACCAACTCAATACACTGATGAACAAGCTCATGTAAAGACTGAAGATTTTATTTCAGGAAAGATTGATCGCTAATCACTAAACACTCTCGGTAAGAGAAAACCCCCCTGACTATTGTCAGGGGGGTTTTCTCTTCCCTCACGGAGAGTTGAGGGTCAAATCGTCGCTTCTTCAGAAGTGCGACGAATATGAACTATTCCCGCGATAGATAGAAGAAGAAGCAGAATGCCTCCGACTAGGGAAGCCAGCGCAGCAATCGCTGCAATGTTCCCAAGTGTTCCGAATGCGTAGGCTTCTAGTAAAAGTCCCCGCAAGGTATTTCCCATAAACAATGTTTGACGAAGATCGCCAAGTTTTGCAATTTCTTCAGGAGTCGCTGTACCGGCCTTAACAGCACCTAAATACATTCCAGAAACTTCTGAATATGTTGATTCTTTCCCAACTCCAGCTTTAGCAGCGCCCTTCATATGTTCCCAAATGTAAAGATCTGCATAGTCACGAGCCATTTCACCGGTTGTCACTTGCATCTCTGACCACTTTGCTAGCTGATCTTTGGTAGCAGGGGGCATTGCTTCAGCAACTGGAAATGAAATGTTTTGATTCTCTAGTTGACTCTTTACTGATTCTTGAGCGAATGTTGCGCCCCAGTTAAGTAGTCCTGATAGTACGAGCAAGAATACGGAAAGTCCGAATCCTACAAATGTTACGATTTTGTCAAAAGTCTTGCGTCTCATTTTTTTCTCTCCAATGTTTAATTGTTGTGTAGTTCTTGATATTTCTAACTACATGACAATTAAAGACCGCAGGAGCAGTTTGGTATATTGAAATTACAGGTGCTGGCTCTCAGCCAGATGTGAAGTGTGTTACGGATTAATCATGTCGATGACAAATTGGTTTGCCATCGGTTCCTAGTTCGAAGTGCCTGCACTCAATGTCTAACTTATCGAAAGCACTGTCCCCATAATGTGTGCGAAAAGCCAACGCAAGTAGTACCCGAGTATTTGTATCGTGATCGGCTTTGATTGAAAATGCTTTAGCCGCTCGCGAGACGGTGTTTTCCACAACTTTTTCGGTATGTGCTGTGTCGTGCGCTATTGCCGCATTGGATTTACCCTCACAGAGCAGCCCAATTACCAACAGTTCAAAGGGTGTTAACGCGCGGGTTGCTATTCTTATTCTTTCCATGTGACCCTCTCCAGGTGACTTTGGCATGGTCGTGTCCCCATTGTGTACCTACGCAAGGCATATGCGATACATCTAAGATGCTCGGATGAGCGAAATCTTGACCACCACTGAGCAGCAGATCCTCACAATCAGCGTGAATCGCCCCGCAAAGATGAATGCATTGACTCGAGATATGTATTCCGGCCTGGCTAATGCCCTGAATGAGGCCGCTGGAGATTTTGGCATTCGGGCAGTAATTCTCACAAGCGAGGGAGATCACTTCACTGCCGGAAATGACATTGGAGATTTCATGTCGAATCCTCCAACTTCGAGTGATTCAGATGTCGCTAAATTTTTAGCAGCGCTATTGGATTTCCCAAAGCCGCTACTTGCGGCGGTCAAAGGAAACGCAGTTGGAGTTGGCACAACCATGTTGCTGCATTGCGACGTGGTGGTCGCATCGCCTTTGGCAAAATTTTCTATGCCATTTACATCTTTAGGCTTAGTACCTGAAGCCGGATCAAGTTATTTATTTCCGCGATTAGTTGGTTATCAAAGAGCTGCCCAAATTTTTATGACTGGAGATGCATTCGGCGCCGAAGAGGCAAAAGAAATGGGACTTGTTGCCCAGATAGAAAGTGATCCAATTTCTGCTGCAACTACGATTGCAAAGCACATCGCCCAGCAACCACCACAAGCGATAATTAATACTAAGGCACTTCTTAAAAGTGGATCACACGACGCGGTAGCAGCTGTCATGCGCGCAGAGTTTGAATTATTTTCATTGGCACTTCAATCAGAGGAAGCCATGGAAGCTTTCATGAAATTTATGGCGAAGAAGGGTAAATAATGTCACTAGCAGGTAAGCGCATTTTTATTACTGGCGGCTCACGCGGAATCGGTTTAGCAATTGCACTGCGCGCCGCCCAAGATGGTGCGTACATTGCCATCGCGGCGAAAACTGCGGAAGCAAATCCAAAACTACCCGGAACTATTTTTTCAGCAGCAAAGGAAATCGAAGCAGCAGGTGGCACGGCGCTTCCAATTCAATGCGACATTCGCGATGAGGCTCAAATCGAAGCAGCAATTAACAAAACTGCAGAACAATTCGGTGGAATCGATATTTTGGTCAATAACGCAAGTGCGATTAATTTAACTCGCACCGATCAAACTCCCGCAAAGCGTTTTGATCTTATGTTTGATGTTAATGTGCGTGGAACTTTTTTGACGTCACAAGCAGCGTTGCCGCACTTACGAAAGTCAGCAGAGGATGGACGCAATCCACACATTTTGAATCTTTCACCACCGCTATCAATGAAAGCCGTTTGGTTTAAAAATCATGTTGCTTACACAATGGCTAAGTATGGGATGAGTATGTGCGTTCTTGGCATGGCTGAAGAATTTAGGCGTGATGGCATCGGCGTAAATGCATTGTGGCCACGAACTGTTATCGACACTGCGGCGCTACAAATGATTCCGGGTATTGATGCGCAAGCGGGCAGAACTCCTCAAATTTTGGCTGATGCTGCTCACATTATTTTTAACAGGGATGCAAAGGAATGCACAGGAAATTTCTTTGTGGATGACACACTCCTTGCAAGCGAAGGAATAACAGATCTCGAAAAATACTCTGTCACCCCTGGAACTAAGGATTTTCTACTCGATTTCTTCTTAGATTAAAAATTCTTGCCAAATAAAAATCTCATTCGAGATGCAGTAGCGGGTGTAACCGTTGCAATAGTGGCACTGCCACTTGCATTGGGTTTTGGAATCACCTCTGGAATGTCGGCGGCCGCAGGACTAACAACTGCGATTATCGCTGGGTTCATAGCCGCACTTCTTGGTGGATCTCGTTTTCAAGTCAGCGGCCCAACTGGCGCCATGACAGTTGTGCTCATTCCAATCATTCATTCCTACGGAATCCAAGTAATTCCTCTTTTGGGGTTAATGGCTGGATTGATGGTTGTTGTTTTGGCGTTGATAAAGGCCGGTCCATTTATTAATCGAATTCCGTGGCCAGTCGTTGAAGGCTTTACTGTTGGAATTGCCGCCGTTATTGCTTTACAACAAATTCCTCTAGCACTCGGTGTTGCAAAGCATGCAGGGGATAGAAGTATTCCTATTGCACTTGGCACGATTAACGATGCGCTCAAATCTGGAATTCAATGGCAAACACTTGCCTTGGTTGTACTTACTCTATTAATTAAGTTTATCTTTCCGCAGATTTGGAAGAAAACTCACTTCACCTTTCATATTCCGGCAAGTGCTGTAGCAATAGTTGTTGTCACTCTAGTCTTGCATGTGTTTTCCATAAAGAGTGCAACGATTGGAGTGATTCCACGTTCCATCGGAACATGGAACGGTGGACTTCTAGATTTTGGGTTAATTCAACGCTTATTGCTACCCGCAGCGATGATCGCAGCGCTATGTGCAATTGAATCCCTGCTTTCAGCTCGTGTTGCAGATTCGATGGCACATGTAGCGAAGGACGAGCACTTCAATTCAAATAAGGAACTTTTTGGCCAAGGTGCTGCAACCGTTGTTGCATCCCTGTTCGGTGGAATGCCTGCAACTGGCGCGATTGCCAGAACGAGTGTGAATGTGCGAGCACATGCGCAGTCGAAATACGCATCTGTATTTCATGCCATCGTCTTATTGTTTGTCGCCTTGTTGGCAGCACCTTTGGTATCTGCAATTCCTAGCGCAGCAATAGCCGGGGTACTAATTGGTACGAGTTATCGAATACTTAATCCCGCCTCAATTGTGGAGTCACTTCGCACAACCAAGAGAGATGCAATTGTCTTGATTATCACAGCTGTTTCCACATTAGCCATTGATCTCATTTGGGGTATCGGTATAGGAATTGCATTATTCTTAGCGCTCAATTACCGAAAGCGGAATCTGAAAAATGCCAGCATATGAAGTTAACTCCACAAATCTGATTGCTGAAAATGAGCGTCACGGAAGAGCACGTGATCTATTTTGGCCATGGTGCGGTGCAAATGTTTCGTTGCTGGCACTGTCTTACGGTGCATTTTTTCTAGGTTTTGGAATATCTTTTTGGCAAGCGACACTGGCTGCAGTTCTCGGAACAGTTCTGTCCTTCTTAGTTGTTGGTTTTAGTTCTTTGGCTGGCAAGAAATCAAATGCAACGACAATGGTTCTCTCGCGAGCAGCCTTTGGAGTTAAGGGAAACATGTTGCCCGGATTTCTTTCTTATTTAGTTTTTGTGGGATGGGAAACGGTTTTAGTGTCACTGGCAACATTGGCTACCGGAACAGTTTTCGAACGAGTTGGTAACGTTGATCGCGATATTGCGATGGTCTGCGGATTTATCGTGGCAGTTTCTCTCACGCTAGTAGGTGGCGTTCTTGGGTTTAAAGTAATTATGAAAATTCAAAAATATCTGACGTTGGTCACCATTGTTTTAACTCTTGGCTACATCGTGCTGACATTGGATTCAGTCAAATGGAGCGCAGTTTTAGATGTTCCAAATGGTTCTATTCAAGGATTTATTGGAGCGCTGATATTTGGAATTACTGGAATCGGCTTGGGTTGGGTAAATGCAGCAGCGGATTATTCACGTTATTTACCAAGAGCTGTTACCAGCAAATCCGTAGTCGGCTGGACTGTTCTTGGTGCATCCATTGTTCCGATCATCCTTGTGATTTATGGGGCCGCTCTATCAGCAAGTGACGCAGATTTATCAGCAGCAATTGCAATGGATCCGATAGGAGCGCTAACAAGACTGCTACCAACCTGGTATTTGATTATTTTCTCGCTGGTTGCAGTATTAGGTTTAGTCGGTGGAGCAATTTTAGATCTTTATTCTTCAGGATTAACACTTGTTAGCTTAGGGGTACCAGTGAAGCGTCACGTTGCCGCTTCATTCGATGGGCTCATCATGTTAATTGGGGCAATTTACATTGTCTGGATTGCAGATAATTTCTTCTTTCCATTCCAAGGATTTTTAATTACATTGGGAGTGCCAGTTGCTGCATGGAGCGCTGTTTTTGTGACAGATGTTTTGATGCGTAAGAAAAGCTATAGCGAAGCCGACTTGTTTACACCTGCCGGAAAATACGGATCCGTAAATTGGAATTCCATAGTGATCGTTGCAATTGGAACAATTATTGGCTGGGGTTTTGTCACAAATACCTTCGCCTCTTGGCTCAGCTGGCAAGGTTATTTCTTGGGTGCAATAGGCGGCAAAGATGGTGCGTGGGCTTACGCCAATGTCGGCGTAATATTTGCAATGATTATTGGATCGTTCGGGCGCTATATTTTTGGGAAAAAGAGTATTGCTCAGCAAGAGCGCTAATCACTTTTGTTTGAATATTTCCTAAGGATAGATAAACCAAGAATTGCAGAGATAAGTGCTGCACCAATTAACCCAACTTTTACTTGTGCTAAATCTTGGGCTGAAGTTAATGCAAGATCTGCGATAAAGAGCGAAACCGTAAGTCCCATACCTGCAAGGGCGCCAGCGCCGGCAATTTCTGTGTAACTCAACGACGTAGGTTTAATGGCAAACCTTAATTTAATTGCTAACCAGGCAAAGAGAGTGATTCCAACAATTTTTCCAATCACCCGTCCAAAAATTAATCCTGATGCAATAGGTGATGAGATGGTTTCTCTCAGTGAAGAAAAATCTATGTAAACGCCTATGTTTGCAAGGGCAAAGAGTGGAATGATTATGAACGCACTGTAAGGATGAATAAAATTAATTAATCTAGTGGTTGTGATTTTTTTACCGCTAGGTAGAGCCAGAGCCAATAAAACAGCGCCGATTGTTGAAACAATTTTGATTACGCTAATTCCTGAAGAGTAAAAGATTCCAAGAATTACGATGGAAAATAGATCATCTGCGATTGCCAGGGTCAGTAAAAAAATTTTAAGAGATGAATCTATTCGCGATCCTAGGAGTGCAAGTGCTCCCAGAGCCAATGCAATATCTGTTGGCATCGCTACAGCCCATGCTGATGACGCGCTGCCTGAAGAATTTAGCGTTACAAAAATTAGTGCCGGCAAAGCCATACCGCCAAGGGCTGCAATTACAGGCAGCGCCGCATTCTTTGGATTCTTAAACTCGCCTTCAACAAACTCTCTTTTGATTTCTAAGCCAACTAGAAAGAAGAAAATAGCCATGAGACCTTCGTTGATGAAGTCATGGAAAGGTGAGAAAAATGATTCATATGAATCACGCAGTGGAGAGTTCGCAAAAGCAAGAGCAATCACGCAAGCAGTGACGAGAGCGATACCCCCTGAACTCTCAGTCTTGATGAATCGAGTAAGAAAGAAACCAAGGCGATTCATGTTGGTAAGAATAGCAAAAACCCCGCCAAGTAAGCGGCGGGGTTTTTGTTTAATTCAATCTTAGAGATCGAAGTAAAGCTCGAACTCTGCTGGGTGTGGACGCAAACGAACATAATCAACTTCTTGTGTGCGCTTAAATGCAATCCATGTATCAATGAGATCTTTCGTAAAGACTCCACCTTTAAGCAAGAACTCATGATCTTCTTCAAGATTGTTAAGTACTGCTTCTAATGAACCTGGAACTTGTGGAATTGCAGCGGCTTCTGCTCCCTCTAGTTCGTAGAGATCTTTATCAACGGGCTTTGGTGGTTCGATTTTGTTTTGGATTCCATCAAGGCCAGCCATCAACATTGCTGCAAATGCTAGATATGGATTTGATGATGGATCCGGGCAACGGAACTCGATGCGCTTGGCTTTTGGATTCGAACCAGTAATTGGAATACGAATACATGCTGAACGGTTACGAGCTGAGTACACAAGATTCACAGGTGCTTCATATCCTGGAACTAAGCGGTGGTATGAATTTACAGTTGGGTTTGTAAATGCAAGTAGCGATGGTGCGTGCTTGAGTAAACCACCGACATACCAGCGAGCCATATCTGAAAGATCAGCGTAACCATCTCCGAAGAACAATGGCTTTCCATCTTTCCAGAGAGATTGGTGAACGTGCATTCCAGAACCATTATCTCCATAGAGTGGCTTTGGCATAAATGTTGCGGTTTTGCCATTTTCCCAAGCAGTGTTCTTAATGATGTACTTAAATTTCATCACATCATCGCCTGCGTTAAGAATGTCGCTGAAACGATAGTTAATTTCCATTTGACCGGCCGTACCAACTTCGTGGTGGGCGCGTTCAACTAATAAACCAACTTTGCCAAGATTCATAACCATTTCATCGCGTAGGTCTGCAAACTGATCAGTCGGTGAAACTGGGAAGTAACCACCTTTGATACGTGTGCGATAACCGCGGTTAGGAGTTCCATCAGCATCGTATTCAGCGCCAGTGTTCCAAGCGCCTTCGTATGAATCAATGTGGTGGTACGACTCGTGCATATCAGTCTTGAATCGAACTGCATCGAATACATAGAACTCCGCTTCAGGTGCGAAGAATGCAGTATCTGCAATTCCTGTCGACTTTAAGTATTCGACAGCTTTGCCCACGACACCACGTGGATCGCGACTATAAGGAGAGTTATCAACTGGATTATGAACACTAAATAGAATTACAAGAGTTTTTTCTTTACGGAACGGATCGATAAAGGCAGAACCAGGAATTGGCAGTAACTTCATATCTGATTCGTGAATCGCTTGAAAACCGCGAATCGAGGATCCGTCAAACATGAGTCCATCTGTAAAGACAGCTTCATCGAATGATTCAACAGGTACGTTAAAGTGATGTTGAATACCAGGAAGGTCAATAAAGCGAACGTCAATTAACTTGACGTCTTCCTTTTTTATAAATGCAAAAATTTCTGCAGAGTTCTTAAACATTTTTCTCCCAGTTGATGTTGTCACAGCTTTGCGCACCGCTTCATCGAGGGCGCTTGTGCAAAGGCTAC
>WLRX01000031.1 GCA_009706135.1 Actinomycetota bacterium | reverse complement strand
TTTGCAAGTTGAATTGCAATTGTTCCAACGCCACCTGCAGCGGCATGTATAACCACGCTTTCACCAGGTTTAACGTGGCCAATAGTTTTTAAAATATGCCACGCAGTTGTGCCTTGAACCAACATGCACAGTGCTTGACCATCCGAAACGCCATCTGGAATATCAATCATTACTGCTTTATTGGCGACAGCTTTCTGTGCATATCCCCCGCCGCTCACAGATGCCAAGACGCGTCGCCCGCTCTGTGTTGTCCCAACAACTTCAAGTCCTGGAATTAAAGGAAGTTTTTGTGGGGCTAAGTATCCGTTTTCGATTTGATGAGTATCTGCATAATTAATTCCTATAGAAGTGACATCAATTAACTCTTCGTTAGCACCAGCTATCGGATCAGCGATTTCGCTGATGGACATTACTTCTGGACCACCAAAAGAGGTGATCTGAATTGCTTTCACTTTCCTGCTGCTTTGAGGTCTTTACGAAGTTCAGGGGGCAATGAGAAAAGAAGAGTCTCTTCTTTTGCTGTAATGGTTTGCACGTCATTAAATCCGCGTTCAGATAAAAACGCGAGAACATCTTTAACAAGAATCTCTGGTACAGAGGCTCCACTTGTAAGGCCAATTGTTTCAACGCCTTCTAGCCAGTGTTCCTGTATTTCTTGTGCAAAATCAACCAGGTGTGAAACTTTTGCACCGTATTCGAGTGCGACTTCAGCAAGGCGAACTGAGTTAGAAGAATTTTGAGATCCTACAACGATGACAAGATCAGATTGGGGAGAAATTTCTTTGATCGCTTCTTGACGATTTTGTGTGGCATAGCAAATGTCATCACTGGGTGGATCTGAAATTTCAGGAAAGCGCTCTTTAAGAATCTTTACAGTTTCAAGCGTTTCATCAACACTAAGTGTTGTTTGTGACAACCACACAAGTTTTTTTCCAGGCGTAGGTTGCACCGTTCGGGCACCTTCTAAACCATCAACAATTTTAACTTTTCCAACTGCTTCTCCGGCTGTTCCTTCTACTTCTTCATGGCCGTGATGACCAATTAATAAAATTTCTGCATCCTCTGATGCAAATCGCTTCGCTTCGTTGTGGACTTTGGTCACAAGAGGACATGTCGCGTCGATTGTTTTAAGACTTCGTGACGCTGCTTGCTCGTGTACTGCTGGTGATACACCGTGTGCTGAAAAAACTACTGTTTTACCTTCTGGCACTTCATCAGTTTCGTTAACGAAAATTGCTCCACGGGCTTCGAGTGTTGAGACAACGTGTTTGTTGTGGACAATCTCTTTGCGCACATAGACAGGTGCTCCATAAAGTTCGAGAGCTTTTTCAACAGTAATAACGGCGCGATCAACACCTGCGCAATAACCGCGCGGCGCAGCAAGGAGAATTCTCTTGGCCATAGGTGCAGTCTATTAGGCTCGCCTCATGTTCGAAACTTCAAGTGAATCCCCAGCGCCAGTGCGTGTGGTCACGGAAGCAATAAAAGATTATGTAGATCGCCTTGGAGCAATTTGGATTGAAGGCGAAATTTCAGAATTGAATGAACGAAGCGGTGGCATGGCTTTCATGCGACTACGAGATACAAGCGTGGACATGAGTATTTCGGTGATGTGCCATAAATCTGTTTTATCTAGTGTCGCACCACTTCCACAAAATGCACGTGTTGTTATGTACGCCAAAGCATCGTGGTATACAAAAAATGGTTCGCTAACTCTTTCGGCTCGTGAAATTCGCCAAGTTGGAATAGGTGAATTAATGGCTCGTTTAGAAGAGTTGAAAACTCTGCTCGCTAGTGAGGGGCTCTTTGCACTCGACCGAAAAGTCGCACTTCCGTTACTGCCCAAGAAAATCGGTTTGATTTGTGGTCGAAATACTGATGCCGAAAAAGATGTTGTTGAAAACGCCAAACGCCGCTGGCCATCTGTTGAGTTTGAAATTCGTGAAGTAACGGTGCAAGGCGCTGCTGCTGTTGTAGAAGTTTCTGCAGCCTTATCTGAATTAGAAGCAATGGTAGATGTCGATGTAATCATCATTACACGCGGTGGAGGATCTTTTGAAGATTTACTTCCATTTAGCGATGAATCATTAGTGCGCCTTGCCGCTTCTTGTGAAACACCGATTGTCAGCGCAATTGGTCACGAAAAAGATTCGCCGCTTTTAGACCTTGTCGCCGATGTTCGCGCATCAACACCAACAGATGCGGCAAAGAAAGTTGTTCCAGACATCGCAGAAGAGATTGAATTAATCAAAGCGCTGCGTGATCGCGCCAAGCGATTCGTGCTCTCCCGCCTTGATCTAGAAACTTCGAGAATAGAAAATTTAACTAATCGCCCAGTTTTACGCGATCCCCTGGTGATGGTTACTAGCCGCGAAGAAATCATTACAGGATTGCGTGCGCGAGTCAGAGCACTCTCGCCTCAAGCGACTTTGGATCGCGGTTATTCAGTTGTGCAACTAGAAGATGGATCGATAGCCCGCGATGCCAAGAATTTAAAACTTGGTCAAAAACTTCGCCTGCGACTTGCTGCCGGCGAGACCAACGCCACAGTTACAGATAAATAAGCAAGGAGTACATTTATCACATGGCTACGGAGAAAATTCTTTCCTATGAAGAAGCTCGCGAAGAGTTGGCCCGCGTTGTTTCCTCCCTCGAAGCCGGAAGTGCAACCTTGGAAGATTCACTGAAACTATGGGAGCGCGGTGAAGAGTTGGCCGCACTCTGCCAAGAATGGCTAGACGGCGCACGTAAAAAGTTAAGCGCAGCGAAACCCAAAGCAGAGTAAAAATGGCTCCTGATTTTTCTTATAGTGATTTATTGCCCCTTGGAAATGACACAACTAGTTATCGCAATCTGGGAACGGCTGGGATTTCCACAGAAAAAATTGGTAACCGAGAAATACTTTCTATTGCGCCAGAAGCAATTGAAATGCTCACATCAACTGCGATGCACGATATTTCACATTATTTACGTACAACCCACCTTGAGCAGTTAGCGAGCATTTTAAAAGATCCCGAGAGCTCTCCGAATGATCGTTTCGTAGCGTTAGATCTTTTGAAGAACGCAAATATTTCCGCGGGTGGCATTTTGCCTATGTGTCAAGATACGGGCACAGCCCTTGTAATGGCCAAAAAAGGTCAAAATATATTTACAGAAAGTAAAGATGAAGAAGTTATTTCAAAAGGAATCTACAACGCATTTACAACTCTGAATCTGCGTTATTCGCAACTTGCTCCCGTTACCACCTGGGAAGAAAAAAATACAGGCACCAACTTACCGGCCCAGATTGAAATCATTGCCGACAGTGATCACCCTGATGAATACAACTTTTTGTTTATCGCTAAAGGTGGCGGAAGCGCTAATAAATCTTTTCTGTATCAGGAAACAAAAGCAGTACTTAATCCTGCAAGTTTCATGACTTGGTTAGATGAAAAACTCCGTTCAATTGGCACAGCTGCCTGTCCTCCGTATCACCTAGCAATTGTTATCGGTGGCACGAGCGCAGAACACACCTTGAAAACAGCGAAGTTAGCGAGCACACATTATTTGGATTCGCTTCCAACTTCGGGGGATGCAAAAACGGGCCATGGATTTAGAGATATCGAATTAGAAAAGCAAGTACTCGAACTCACGCGCACTTTGGGCATTGGTGCACAATTTGGTGGAAAGTATTTTTGTCATGATGTTCGAGTTATACGACTGCCAAGACACGGTGCATCCCTGCCAATCGCAATTGCTGTTTCCTGTTCTGCAGACCGCCAAGCCAAAGCAAAGATAACTAAAGATGGCGTTTTTATTGAAGAAATGGAGCGTGATCCTGCTCGATTCTTGCCAGATACTCACGATGAACATCTAAACGACGGCGTTGTAAATATTGACCTTAATCAACCAATGGAAAAAATTCGTGCAGAGTTATCAAAGCATCCAGTAAAAACTCGACTCTCCCTCTCTGGAACTCTCGTTGTAGCACGCGATTTAGCCCATGCAAAAATTAAAGAAGCAATGGATGCAGGCGCACCTATGCCTTCTTACTTGAAAGATTTCGCTGTGTATTACGCCGGTCCTGCTAAAACTCCAGCGGGTTATGCATCAGGTTCCTTTGGACCAACCACGGCTGGTCGAATGGATTCATACGTTGAGTATTTCCAATCACGTGGTGGTTCTTTTGTAATGCTTGCGAAAGGAAACCGTTCACTTGCGGTTACAAATGCATGCAAAGAGCACGGTGGCTTTTATCTTGGATCTATAGGCGGACCAGCTGCACGTCTAGCTCAAGATTGCATTAAGAAAGTTGAAGTTTTGGACTTTGAAGAATTAGGAATGGAAGCTGTCTGGAAAATTGATGTGGTTGATTTCCCAGCATTTATTGTTGTAGACGATAAAGGAAATGATTTTTTTGCAGAAACTTCTAAGCCACTAACAATCGGAAAGAAACCGGTTTAGTAGTAGTTGCTCCTGCGCCATTTGTTCCAAGCGGCGCAAGGAGAGTTGTATCGCTCCGAAATATAGAGAAGGCCCCATTGAATTTGGGTAACTGGATTTGTTCGCCAATCCGTTCCCACTTTTTCCATCTTTGTAGCTGGCAACGCCTGGGCAATTCCGTGTGCACCCGAGCGAGGATTGCGGGCTTGGTAATTCCAATGACTTTCCTTTGTCCAAAGACGATTAAGACATGCGTACTGATCATCGCCCCAGCCAAATTCAGAAGCCATGATTTCTTTTGCAACTCTCTTGGCGCCTAATGGCTTGCGAGCGGCTTCTACGGAAAGGCTCCTGATTGAAACTAAGGCGATTTCACTAGAAAAAACTGTTCGACGCGAATTCAGGGCCGATGTCAGAGAAGCCGAAACAGAGGTCGCAGTAGATGGCGCAACGACTAAAAGTGCGGTGCCAGCTGGCGCATCAGGCAGAACGAGCCGAGTTGTCATCGGAAATTCCAGGCCAAATGCGGTTGGCTGGGCACTCGTAACAAAAAGTAGGGTCGCAACAGTTGTCCAGATCGCGAGCAAGGACTTCTTCATCTTCATCTTCAGCGCCCTCCTTTCCTGTTTTCTTCTGGCCCAGCCCTGTCCGCCCTGAAAATTTCAGGGGGCAAGTTCATGGGGGAATGGCTTTAGAGTGTCGCCCAGGGGTGACAGGAGCAACTTAATATGGGCGTGAGTCGCAAATTCATATTAAAAATTAATTATGGGGATAAGTAAAAGCGCAGGTCAGCGCTGAGAAAGTCTGATATGTCCGAAATGTGAGTGTGAGATTAAACTTTACTCCGAAATCGGGCCTTCCAGCATTTCCGTAACCAGGGCTGCGATAGCTGATCGCTCCGAGCGAGTCAGGGTGATGTGGGCGAAGAGCGGATGCCCCTTGAGAGTCTCAACCACCGCAACTACTCCGTCGTGACGACCGACTCGAAGATTATCTCGCTGCCCAACATCGTGTGTAAGGACGACTCGAGAGCCTTGGCCAATTCGAGAGAGCACCGTTAACAACACTCCGCGTTCCAAAGATTGAGCTTCATCGACGATCACAAATGAATCATGCAGTGAGCGACCTCGGATGTGCGTCAAAGGTAAGACCTCAATTAATCCCCTGGAGATAATTTCATCAATAATCGGTTGGCTCACCAGAGCGCCGAGGGTGTCAAAGACTGCTTGGGCCCAAGGCGACATTTTTTCGCCTTCGCTTCCGGGTAAGTAGCCCAACTCTTGGCCACCCACCGGATAGAGGGGACGGAAAATTACTATTTTCTTATGTGCCCGTCGTTCCATGACCGCTTCTAATCCGGCGCACAGGGCGAGCGCGGATTTTCCGGTACCAGCCCGACCGCCCATAGAAATAATTCCTATTTCCGGATCAAGTAATAAGTCCAACGCAATTCTTTGTTCTGCGCTTCTGCCATGTAGTCCAAAGGCGGTGCGATCTCCCCGAACTAATTGCAATCTTTTATCTGGTGTAACTCTTGCAAGGGCGCTCGCACGATCTGAGTGAAGGACGACGCCTGTATGAATTGGTAGTGAGTGCGCTTCTTCGTGATCAGCAAAATCGGAAGCGTATAAATCATCGATCACGCTTGAACCAACAGTGAGTTCTACGATTCCTGTCCAACCGCTATTGGAAACTAATTCGGCTAAGTATTCTTCTGCTTCAACGCCAACTGATGAAGCCTTTACGCGAAGTGGTAAGTCTTTAGTGACTAGAACAACATCCTTACCATCTGACATCAGATTTTTTGCAATAGCCAGAATTCGTGAATCATTTGTTCCATCCCGCAAGAATCCATGAGGCATAGAACTTAAATCTGTGTGGTTTAACTCAACTGAGAGAGTTCCACCTTCTGAATTAATCTTAATTTCTTGATCGAGTCGACCATACTTTAAGCGAATATCATCAAGACTACGAAGTGCTGCGCGAGCAAAATATCCCAGTTCGGGGTGATCGCGTTTAGTTTCTAATTCACCAATGACGGTGATTGGAACTACAACTTCATGTTCAGCAAAACGCGCTAGGGCTCCTGGATCTGCTAGTAAAACGCTGGTATCAAGAACATATGTCTTTCGACCTTTATTACTAGCAGTCAATCCTTAGCCCCCGAATCTCCTATGTCGCAAAGAATAGGCTCTTAGGGCTCTAAAAAAATCGACACGACGAAAGTCTGGCCAATAAGCTTCACAGAAGTAGTACTCAGAAAGTGCGCTCTGCCACAACAGGAAGCCACCCAGTCTTTGTTCACCAGAAGTTCTAATGATTAACTCTGGATCAGGTTGACCGGCGGTGTATAAGTACTTTGAAATTTCATCTGCATCTAGGGCCTTTGTCGCATCACTAAAGCTCTTGCCTTGATCGGCGCTAGTCTGTAAGTATGTTTTTACAGCGTCGACAATCTCTCGACGCCCACCATAACTAATCGCAACATTTACTTCTACGCCATCATTTCTAAATGGTTTGAGATCGCTGAGTTTCTTACTCAACCATTCGGGGAGTAAATCCAAGGCTCCTACAGCCTTGATATTCCAGCGCTTTGTGGCCGCTAGTGCATCGACCGTTTCGCCAATAATTTTCAGTAATGCATCTAGTTCTTCTTGAGATCTCTTGAAATTATCCGTTGATAACAACCACAAAGTTACAACACGAACGTCTGCTTCTTCGCACCAACCCAAAAATTCAATTATTTTTTCAGCTCCTGCGCGGTGACCACGTGCTGAATTTGAAACACCAACATCGTGCTGGTCTATTTGATTCGCTTTAGCCCAACGTCGATTTCCATCAAGAATAACGCCGACGTGGTGAGGGGTCTGTGAAAAATCCAAGGCACGAACAAGTCTCCACTCATAGAGTGGATAAAGAGCAGATTTAATAAGTTTACGAATACTGCTTAACAACACGGCGCTCCGCAATCAGAGAAGCAACTGGAAGAGTTCCGGCAAGAATAAATCCGAACATCCGCTTAAGTGGAAAACTTGCCACCGCAGCAAATTGAATTGCCGTCAAAATGTAAATTGGGTAGAGGTAACCATGAACTATTGGCACCCAGCGCACGGCATCTAATACCGATGAATTATCAAACAAGTACTTAGCGGGCATATATCCAAACCACAAAAGAAGGGACATGACCCCCGCGATAATCGCCATCACTCTAAATCGCATCAATACGCCGCTCATTTATCCCCCTTAGCCCGCAACTCTACGACGATATATCGGAAGGTAAAGCACCACCGCGGCCATGAGCCACCAAATTACAACATATGAAATATGTTGCCAATAAAAACCGGGTATTCGGGCAGTTCGCATTTCTGGCGTTACTCGTGCTCTGGAAATTTCACCATCACGAAATTTTTCATCCACGGCTATTACGTATCCGTCATACAGATCCAAATCTGTTAGTCCAACGATGACGCTGCTATCGAGTCTAGAAATCACACCCGCAGAGTTCAGCGCTCGATCTTCATTTTGATGTGCTCGCAATATTCCAGTGAGCTCTATTCGATTCGACATTGAAAGTTGTGGCTCATTTAATCGCTCTGACCACAAACCCCGAACCACCAATATTGCCGCAGTCGTATCGACTTGCATCAGTGCAACTTCCCAATCATTGACAACACCTGTGCCATCTACTTGATTGGGAGCTTTAAAATTTGCCACATAGAAACCAGAGGCACTAATTGTTTTGCTATCTACTGCGGTGTCTAGGGCAGTGCGTGGCTTGGCAAGAACTTGCAGCGCCACCGGGGCTGTGATCGCAGGCGTGGGGGCATTGAGAATAATCTTCAAATCACGTGCTCGATCTAACTGCCATAACCCGAGTCCAACAAAAACCGCAGCGATAAGAACAAGGGCTGTGTACTCAAAGAACTTCTTAACCACAGGAGAATTTAACTCTGTTCTTCGTCTTTACTTTTTTGTAATCTGTTAAATCGTATATAGAAATTGCGAAGTAATAACACAACCGCAACCGTTAAAAAAATCATCGTTAGAGAGCCTGCAAGGCCCATATCAATACTTTTTTGCATGTATAAATCCTCTCACTTTTCGCGATAATCTGTGCACATGAATTCAGCAGGGTCTTCAGAGTTTTCATACGAGGATAGGTATGGGGTGAAATCTTCCAAAGGATGGAAGTTGCCCGCAACACTTATTGCCATTATCGGAATTATCTGGATTTTCTGGGCAGGTTTATTCCACGCTAAACCAGAGTTTCAAACCACACTTATTTCATTCTCCGTGCTCTCGGATGAAAAGGTTTCAATCAGATACGCAGTTCAGCGAAATGATGCAAGCTCTGCGGCTACCTGCACATTGCAGGCTAGAGATGCGAAGAAAAACATCGTGGGCGAAATCGAGGATGAAATCACCCCCGGCCTTGCAAAATTCGAACGCATTACAGAGATTCCTACGCGTAGCGCTGCAGCCACAGCGATCGTTTCACGCTGTCGAGTGAAATAACTCAATTCACAATTACTGGCGCATTCGCTACCGTTACTCCCCTTATGACTACTCAGACGTGGCTCACGCAAGAAGCAGCTGATCGTTTGGCTGCTGAATTGGCGCACCTTGAAGGTGAAGCGCGAACAGAAATTATTAAGAAAATTGAAGCAGCGCGCGCCGAAGGTGATTTAAAAGAAAATGGTG
>WLRX01000030.1 GCA_009706135.1 Actinomycetota bacterium | reverse complement strand
GACGTTTCGTACATATATATCTGCGAAAGCAACTCCGAAGAGTGAAATCCATGCAAATGTTGGATGCTTGTGATTGAGAACAGAAACCCATGACCACAACTTGTAACGCACAGGGTGCTTTGAGAAGTGTTTTAAACGACCGCCGAGTGTGTGACGACACGTGTGGCAAGACATTGAATAGAGCCAAAGAAGTGTTGCATTTAGGAGTAGCACAAGAGTTCCTACACTCATGTGACCCCAATGTTTTTCTGCATCTCTAAATGCAAGAATTGCATCGTATGTAAGTAATACATTAAAAATTAAGCCGAAGTAGAAAAACCAACGGTGACCATTTTGTAAAATTAGTGGTGCTCGTGTTTCTCCCGTGTATTTCGTATGCGGTTCTGCGACTGCGCAAGCAGGGGGTGACATCCAGAAAGCGCGGTAATACGCCTTACGATAGTAATAACAGGTCATACGGAAACCCAATGGGAAAATCAAAATAAATAGTGCTGGCGAGATGCCGATTCCGAAGTATTCATTATTAAATGGTTGACCAAGAAGTGAAGAACCCTCGATGCAACTTGTTGAAAGACACGGAGAATAAAAAGGTGAGACTAGAGGTTCTGCAAAATAATATTTATTTTCAAATGCACGAAAAGTTGCATAAATTACGAAGCTGATTAAAACGCCAAATGTAATTGCCGGCTGGAGCCACCATTTGTCAGTGCGCAGCGTGCGCTCTTTGATCTTTGCTCGCGTTGGCGAGAAAACTCCTGACATCTATAGCCCCTTTAGTGTTAAAAATTCAGAACTTTTATAGGGGTAAGTGTGCTCCGCCATTTGTTAAGTTGCTAGGTGGAAGTACACATAAATAGGTATGAAGTCAGCCACAAAGTGGCTTAAATAAATAAGAGCGGAGGGCGTGGGATTTGAACCCACGAGGCTTTCACCTGCCGGTTTTCAAGACCGGTGCACTCGGCCGCTATGCGAGCCCTCCGCCGCGTAATCTACCTGAATATCGTCATCACTTAAAATTGACCAAAATTTAGCACTAGTTAGCGAGGAGGAAGTTTCAATAACTCCTCAATAATCATTGCCACACCATCATCTGTGTGCGGTTCTGCAATTGATTTAGCCGCCTTGTGGGCATCTGGATGTCCGTCAGCCATTGCATATGATCGCCCGCACCATTCGAGCATTGAAATATCATTTGGATTATCTCCGAATGAAACACAATCTTCAGCGTTAATTCCTAAACGTTCAGCCATTTTGGAAAGTGTCGCACCTTTTGAAACACCGATGGCTGAAATTTCTAAGAGTGAGTCATGTGGGTTTGAGTGTGTCACTGTCACTAAATCTTTTAATTCTTTTGTAGCAATCGCCAACATTTCATCTGATGACATTTCTTGCTCAGAACATCGTGCTAATAATTTAAGTGAATGTGACGTCATGATTTCTAAAATGTCGTCAACGCCAATATTATCTAAACCAACATCCCAACGTGGCACATATTTCTTTTCACGATGGAAATAATTATGAGCCTCTGATGCAAATGAAATTTGTGGAATTACCTTACGCAAACGCTTAACTGTTTCGATTTGTGCATCCACTGGAATTAACCACTCTTCGAGAACTTTTTGTTTTTGTAAATCAAATAACTGTGCGCCATTTCCACAAATTGCTTTACCAATACCAAATGCTTCTTTAATCTCTGGCATCCAACGAGGTGGGCGGCCTGTTACAAAAAATATTTCAATTCCCATGTCATGGGCTGTACGAAAAGCATCAATAGTTCGTTGGGTTACTTCACCGTAGTGCGCAACAATCGTTCCATCTAAATCTGAGGCAATTAATTTGGGGCGAAAATTCACACAAGCTCAAATCGTGACGTGCCTAAGAATGGTTGTAGTGCTTTGGGAACATTTACGCTTCCATCTGCGTTTTGATGATTTTCAAGGATTGCAACAATCATGCGTGGAATTGCGACGAGCGTTCCGTTAAGCGTTGCGACTGCTTTTGTTCCTTCATCATCTTTATAGCGAATATTTAATCTGCGAGCTTGGAATTCTGTGCAGTTTGATGTGCTTGTTACCTCGCGATATGCATCTTGGGTTGGTATCCACGCTTCGATATCAAATTTACGATTGGCGCTAGATCCGAGATCTCCTGATGCAACATCTATTACACGAAATGGAATCTCCATCGCGTTGAGGAAATCTTTCTCCCATTGCAATATTCGTTTGTGCTCTTCTTTTGCATCCTCTGGTTTGCAAAATGAAAACATTTCAACTTTATCGAATTGATGCACACGGATAATTCCGCGAGTATCTTTTCCATATGTCCCGGCTTCGCGCCGAAAACATGTTGAATAACCCGCATAACGAAGTGGTAACTTATCAGCTGGCAAAATCTCATCCATATGCATTGCGGCCAATGGAACCTCACTTGTTCCAACTAAATACACATCATCGCGCTCTAGGTGATAAACATTTTCAGCAGCTTGTCCTAAGAACCCCGTACCCTCCATTGCAGCAGGATTTACAAGCACTGGTGGAATAACTGGAATAAATCCTGCTTTGGTAGCAGATGTAATTGCATAATTAACTAGAGCAAATTCAAGTAGTGCGCCCGCGCCAGTTAAGTAATAAGAGCGTGAGCCGGCAACTTTTGCTCCCCGTTCTGTATCAATTGCTCCTAGTAATTTTCCAAGCTCTACGTGATCTTTTGGTTCGAATCCATCTTTTGTAAAATCACGTGGAGTGCCAACGTGTTCAATGACAACAAAATCTGCTTCGCCACCGATTGGTGCATCTGGATCAAGAATGTTTGAAAGTTGCATTGCGATTGCGTTGGTTTGAGATTCAATTTCAGCGCGTTTTGTATCCGCAGCTTTAACTTTATTTGCTAACTCTTTTGAATTCTCAAGCAGAGTTGCTTTTTCTTCACCTTTTGCAGAACCAACAGATTTTGACAATGTGTTTTGTTCTGCACGCAGCGTTTCAAATTCATTGATTGCTGTGCGGCGAGTTTCATCGAGTGCCAGTAATTGATCAACGATTGAGGTGTCTTCGCCGCGACCCTTTTGTGATGCACGAACTGCATCTGGATTTTCGCGAATAAACTTTATGTCAATCATTTCACGCTACTCTCTCGTGGATAAGAACCTAAGAATCGAATCTCGTCACAAATTTCACGTAATCCTTCTAGTGCTTGTGACACTGATGGATCATTGACGTGACCTTCGGCATCAATAATAAAGTGGTAATCACCTAATACCCGCCCAGTTGGACGACTTTGAATGAAAGTTAGGTTTACATCACGCTTAGCGAATTCGGTCAGAATTTCTAGAAGCGCACCTGCGTGATCAATATCGATATATAACGCTAGTGATGTGCGATCACGACCTGTTGGCGCCGACAATTCACCTGGTTTGGATACAAGAACAAATCGTGTAACGGCTCCATTGTTATCGCCAATATTTTTTGCAATTACATCTAAGCCGTAGTGATCAGCTGCAACCTCCGCTGCAATTGCTGCATCGAATTCGCCACGTGAAATTGCTTCTGCGGCTGCAGCGGTTGATGCAGTTGGAATTATCTCTGCATTCGGATAATTCTTGGCAATAAATGCGCGGCATTGAGATTCTGCGTGTGGGTGCGTTGCAATTCGATTAATTTTTTGAGTACCTCGTTTTGACATTAAAGAAAAAGAAACAGGCAATGTAACTTCTCCAGCAATTACGAGTGGGTCACCAGTTGCCAATTCATCTAAGGTACGCGCAACAACACCTTCAACGGAGTTTTCAATTGGTACGAGTGCAAAATCTGCTTTATTTTCGCGCACAGCCATCAGGGCCGCGGTTACGTTTGAGCATGGAATTAATGAATCGGATACTGATGTAATTTTTTTGAGCGCAGCCTCGGTGAAGGTACCTACTGGACCAAGGTATGCATATGTACTCACTGACTAAGGATAGCCGAGCACGGTGCGTGCATGCGCCGGGCGATTAGTCATCACGATATCTACCCCAACGCTGGCGCAAAATTGAAGGTCCTCTGTTAAATCTACGGTCCATACATATAACTCTTTGCCTGAATTTTTAATCTCTGTTGCT
This sequence comes from Actinomycetota bacterium, assembly GCA_009706135.1. Taxonomy (GTDB): domain Bacteria; phylum Actinomycetota; class Actinomycetes; order Nanopelagicales; family Nanopelagicaceae; genus Planktophila. Next base: position 5,031 of record WLRX01000030.1, on the reverse strand, counting down.
AATTCTGGAGATTTCTTAATCATTTGGATACTTGGTCCAATTGCCTGTGCTGATGTAAATCGACGAGAGATTCGAGCACTCGATTCATGAAGTAACATCACGGTTTTAATATTTGGATCCATTTTCTTAATTTTTTCAATTGCAAACCAAGAAAAAGACATAATTGCAATATTAATTCCTGATACTTCTATCTCTTTTTTTCTTCTGTGTAATTCTGTAACAACCAACTCCTCGACTCGATTTCCGGTGAGAACGGGATGTTTAGTTTCTAGCGCTAAAGACTTCTTTTGTGCGATAGCCAAATCTAATAACTCATTCAGTGTCATCACTGCTGGGTATATCTGCTTAATTTCTGCATACGTTTTGTTTGCAATAATTGCAGCGTTATTGGCTTCTTTTTTCATATTGGCGTCGTGCCACAAAATTGGGGTTTCATCTTTAGTGATTCGTATGTCGCATTCAAAACCGAATGCACCTTGTTCTATCGCCCCAAGATAGGCAGCCAAAGTGTGTTCGGGAAAATCTGCCGATGCACCTCTGTGTGCGTAGAACTTCATCACCTTATTATTACGCAATCCAACCATTAGGCTAGGCGGCATGAGTAAGAGCTACTTCGCTGTTTCTGCGCGCACTGCAATTGGATTAGCGCGCAGTGGCAATGAAGATTCTGCGATTACAGGTTCTTCACTCTTAGCTGTCGCAGATGGAATGGGTGGTCATGCAGGCGGGGAGGTTGCCTCCCAGATTGCAATCTCAACTCTTGCGAGCATGGTTCCTGTATTAACTGCCATAGATATCGATACAGATTCCATTGAAGATTTATTACTAAATTCTTTACACACCATTGATAGCGAAATTTCACGCGTTGCAAGCGATGAAATCGAGTTACGTGGCATGGGAACAACTTTAACTGCGCTTTTAATTCGAGATGGGCGGGTGGCGCTATTACATGTTGGTGACTCACGTTGTTATCGCCTTCGTGGAAATACTTTTGAGCAACTAACTCATGATCACACTGTTTTGCAAGAACTTTTAGATTCAGGCACTATCTCAATGTCAGAAGCACATGATCACCCACAACGTTCGATGTTAACTCAAGTTTTAATGGGTGAGGGTTCGGTTGCGCCAGTTCTCATGGTTTACGAAGTAAATCCTAAGGATCGTTTTCTACTGTGTAGTGATGGTTTATCTAGTGTTTTAACTGAGAAGGAAATTAAATCTTTGTTAAAAAAGTCTAATCGTGACGAGGTGGTTGAAGCCCTCGTTGAAGCAACCTATGTCAATGGTGCGCCAGATAATGTAACCGTTGTGGTTGCAGATGTTGTCCAAGAGCAATTGCACTCTGTTGAATTGATAGGGGCCGCAAAGTGACGCTACTTGGTGGACGCTACACGGTTGGTGAAATGATTGGCACTGGCGGAATGGCTGATGTTTATGTTGCACAAGATGAACGACTTGCTAGAAAAGTTGCCGTAAAGATCTTGCGTAGCGACCTTGCTAAGGATCCATCATTTGTTTCGCGCTTTAGAAAAGAAGCCTTTGCGGCTGCGGGTTTAAATCATCCTGGAATTGTTGCGGTGTATGACTCTGGTGAAGATCCAGCGCCATACATTGTTATGGAGTTGATTTCTGGTCACACGCTTCGCGAATTAATCCATCAAGGAGAGCGAATCCCCTTAGATCGCGCACTAGAAATTGGTGAAGGAATTCTTGCCGCACTTGAATACTCGCACGAACGTGGAATTGTTCACCGAGACATCAAACCTGCCAACATCATGATTACTCAAATGGGCGATGTGAAGGTTATGGACTTTGGAATCGCGCGCGCTATGGATGATTACGGTGCAACCCTGACAAGCACGTGGAACGTTGTCGGTACGGCCCAGTATTTATCTCCTGAACAAGCAATGGGCGAAACTGCGGATGCACGCAGTGATATCTACTCAACGGGATGTTTGTTGTTTGAAGTTTTAACGGGTCGTCCACCATTTACAGGTGACACTCCTGTTTCGATTGCGTACCAACATGTTTCGGGTGAGTTGCCAAAACCCTCTTCTATTCAACCAATTCTTGCTGGTGACATTGATGTTTTGCTCTCTGTTGCATTAGCTAAAAAACCACAAGATCGTTATCAATCGGCAGGGTTAATGCTTGATGATTTACATCGTGTGCGCACTGGCCAATCCGTAACTACAAAAATTGCTCGCACTAAGATTTCTCCTCGTAGAACACTTACATCAGTCATAGCTTTGGTATTAACTCTTGCGGTAGCCACTGGCGGTGTTTTCTTATCACGTCCAGATTCCGTAGTGAGTGTAGATGGAATTCCAAATGTTGTTGGACTTACACAAATAGCGGCACAAGCACTTTTAACTGATTACACAGTCACAATTGCTCGAGCACCAGATTCAAGAATTCCAAAAGATCGAGTTGCTAGCCAATTTCCACTAGCTACAACGCGCGCCAAAAAGGGCTCAGGAGTAATTCTTACGATTTCAGATGGGCCGGGAAATACAACGGTTCCAACTGACCTTATTGGCTTATCTCTTATTGATGCTCGCAGTTCATTGGCTGCGGTCGGATTGGTAATTGCTTCTACTCAAGCCGTGCCGTCAGATCGACCACAAGGAACTGTTTTAAAAGTTTCACCTGAACCTGGTTCCACAATTTCTGCGGGTAGCGGGGTTGTATTACAAATTGCAAGTGGTGAAGTAGAAGTCCCATTACTAATCGGTGTCGATGCAATCCAAGCTAAAACTTTATTAGTGCAGGCTGGGTTCTTGGTTCGCGAAGTCCAGGCTTATGACTCGAGCCAACCATTAGGTGTTGTTATTCGACAAGCCCCTGATGGTGGAAGTACACAAACAATTGGTCAGTCAGTAACAATTACTATTAACACGGCGCCGTAATTATTTGCTTATTACAGGAGAAAGTCCTATTGCTTTACTTTGTGCATTGTTATCGCCGCACTGCTTTAACCAATTAGCAAGAAGTTTGTGTCCGTGTTCAGTAAGTACAGACTCTGGATGAAATTGCACTCCTTCAATTGGCAATGTTTTATGGCGCATTGACATAACAACACCTGACTCTGTTCGGCTTGTAATTTCTAATTGATCACCAATTGTTGCTGGCTCTACTGCTAGTGAGTGATAGCGCGTGGCTATAAAGGGTGAAGGTAAATTGTTTAGCACTCCAGCACCTTCGTGAATTACTTGCGATGTTTTTCCATGCAATAACTCCGGTGCGCGAGAAACGGTTGCGCCGAATGCAACACCGATTGCTTGGTGGCCAAGACAGACGCCAAATAGTGGAATTTTATTTTCTGCGCAGTAATTGATCATCGAGATACTGACGCCAGCTTTTTCTGGGGTTCCAGGTCCTGGCGAAATAAGAACACCGTCGTATTTGCTTGCTTCGTCGGCTGTAACTTCGTCGTTTCGAACAACTGTGCACTCGGCCCCAAGTTGGCCCAAGTATTGAACTAGGTTAAAGACGAAGGAGTCGTAATTATCTACAACTAGGATTTTGGTAGCCATGTGCCAATTATGAAGGTTTCGGTGTAACCTCGCCTCATGCCAAAATCAAAACTCCGCAAGAAGGTTCAAAAGGCGCACGCCCACGAGCAAGATGTTGTCGATCACGCACCAGCTCTTACAGAGAGCCCTAAGTGGCTCGCTCCAGTGATGGTTGCCGCATTTCTAATCGGCCTTTTCTGGATTGTTGTTTTTTATGTAACTCAGACCAGTTATCCAATTCCAAAAATCGGCTCTTGGAATATGGTCATTGGGTTTAGCTTTGTCGGGTTCGGGTTTACTCTCGCCACTAAATGGCGCTAATTACACGGATGTAATTCGGTCCACACGGTGGATAACTTCTGTGGATAACTAGCGGCGCCTTGGAAGCAGTAGTGCGGCCGTAATTGAGCCACCGATAAGCCCGCCCAGGTGTGCACGCCAATCAACGCCCCCGATAACAAACCCCATCGCAAAGTTAATGCCAACAATTACTGCAATGCTTTTTATTTCTAAGCCATATCTTTTGCTTACAACCGCGAATGCCCCAAAGAGGCCAAAGACCGCACCTGATACACCCACTGAATATTGATTTGGTGTTGCTAGGTATGTGGAGAGTAAAGATCCGCTTACAAGGGATACAAAGAAAATAACTAGGAACTTTGTTTTGCCAAAGGCTTGTTCTACTGGATTTCCAAGTGCCATAAGCGCATACAAATTAAATCCTAGGTGGAATATTCCGCCGTGCACAAGTGCGACTGTGAGTAGTCGATACCACTCGCCCGTTGCCATTAAGTCATCAATATTAGGAAGTGCAAAAGTATTTGTTAGGCCACCAACTAAAAGATTATAAAGATAGGCAGCGGCAATAACTGTAATAAGTGTTGTTGTTGCAGAGCGCTTCAATGAAGCCATGTGTTATTTAACTGTGACGCTATTAATTGTGATCGGTGTAGAAGGTTTATCTTGTGCACCAGTCTTTGCTTTTCCAATGGCATCGACAACGCCTTGGCTAGCTACATCTTTTACTTCACCGAAGATTGAGTGCTTGCGGTTAAGCCATGTTGTTGGAGCCACAGTAATAAAGAATTGTGAACCATTTGTTCCTGGTCCTGAGTTGGCCATGGCAAGAATGTATGGGCGATCAAATGTTAGTTCGCCATGGAATTCATCTGCGAAGCGATAGCCAGGTCCGCCAGTTCCTTGACCAAGTGGATCTCCGCCTTGAATCATGAAGCCATCAATGACGCGGTGAAAAATAGTTCCGTCGTAAAGATTGGCAGTTGTTTTCTCGCCAGTACGTGGATCTGTCCACTCGCGTGCACCTGTTGCTAGTTCAACAAAGTTTGCAACTGTTTTTGGTGCGTGGTTTGGAAATAGCTCGATAACGATGTCACCGAGTGAAGTGTGCAGGGTTGCAGTATTTGTCATGTGGAGACCAGGGGAATCGAACCCCTAACCCCCGCCTTGCAAAGGCGGTGCTCTACCAATTGAGCTAGGTCCCCGTATTAGAGCGGGG
>WLRX01000003.1 GCA_009706135.1 Actinomycetota bacterium | reverse complement strand
AGCTGTTGTTAAGGCCGTTGGCTCAACAATTTCATTCTCTGCTACTGGTGATCCAGATAAGATCGTTATGAACCAGTACACAATTAAGGGTGGAAAGATGGTTTGGGTTAAGAAGCTTTCCTAAGCTGAAATTTCAAACCTCAATTAGCAATGCGTGGCAGATGCCTAAAAACATCTGCCACGCATCGCAATAACTAAAGGAATAAATCGTGGATTTTTCAATCTTAATTTCAGACTTTTGGTCACTAGGCCTTGATGGCTTAGTTGTCGGAGCGATTTATGCTCTTATTTCACTCGGATACACATTGGTGTACGGAGTACTGCGCTTGATTAATTTCGCGCACTCTGAAATTTTCATGATCGGCACAATGGCTGTCTATTTTGTCGTACTGCAATTTGGTTTTACTGGCTATGAAGATCCACTTCCGCTAATCAAATTTATTGGTATTTTCTTACTCTTCGCTACCGTTGCGGCAATAGTCAGCGGTGGATCTGCGGTGTTACTTGAGATAGTTGCATACCGAAGATTACGTAATATGGGGGCAAGTAGATTGAGTTCCCTCATTTCTGCGATCGGAGCATCATTTTTCTTGGTGGAAGTTTTCCGTAAAATTTCAGATTCTAAAAACCTAGATTTTCCCCGTTTGATCAATAAAGATCCTTTTTTTACAGTTGGAACGCTCTATCTTTCAGCTGACAAGGTATTGGTGCTAGTTGGAGCCACAATTATTTTTCTTATCCTCAATCGCATCATTAACCACACAAAACTTGGCATGGGAATCCGTGCAGTTTCACAGGATGAGCGCACTGCGATTTTGATGGGCGTGAATGTCAATAGAATTATTTCTTACACCTTCTTACTCGGTGGAGTTTTAGCTGGAGTTGGATCTGCCTTCTATATGGTTTTCTATGAAACAACTAAAGCGAATGTAGGTTTCTTGGTTGGTATTTCAGCCTTCACCGCAGCCGTTCTCGGTGGAATCGGAAATGTTCGCGGAGCACTCGTAGGATCCTTCGCCCTAGGACTTATTCAGCAGTACACATCAGCAGTCCTTGGATATAACTGGCGTGATGTTGTTACATTCGTGATTCTTGTGCTTGTACTTTTGGTTAAGCCAACAGGATTATTTGGTGAAGCACTGCAGAAGGCGAGGGTGTAGTTATGGCTCTTATGAAAGCTTCGGCATTTAACTTACGAGATAAATTTGGAGACTGGTGGGATGGAGCAAATTCTGCTCAGCGCACAGTTTTTCGAATTGTGTTAATTGGTATTTTTTATGCATTACCGATGCTCAATAATCCGATTATTGATACTCCAGAAACGTCATTTAGTTCAGTTCTTTTCTATCCATTAATAATGTTTAGTCTCATGGCGGTCGGTTTAAACGTAGTTGTTGGTAAATCTGGAATTCTCGACCTTGGATACGTAGCATTCTTTGCAATCGGTGCTTACACGCATGCTGTTTTGAGTATTCATACGCCATTGAATTTCTGGGAGATCCTTCCGTTTGCCATGGCTTTTGCAATGCTTGCCGGAGTAATTCTTGGACTCCCTGCCTTACGCCTCCGTGGAGATTATCTTGCGATTATCACTTTAGGCTTTGGTGAGATTGTCCGCATCGTGGCAGTTAATACTGAAGCCATTGGTGGCGCCGCAGGTTTAACAGATATTCCAGGTCCAACGTCAATTCTTGGTATCGAATTCACAGTTATGGATCCACGTCCATATTATTGGCTGACTCTTACTTTACTTTTACTTGTCATTTGGGGCGTTATCCGACTTTCACATAGAAAACCAGGACGCGCCTGGGAAGCTATTCGCGAAGATGAAGATGTTGCAGAATTTATGGGAGTCGCAACTCTTAAGTACAAATTATGGGCGTTCATTATTGGCGGCGCAGTTGGCGGACTAGCAGGTGCGATCTATGCATCTCAAATTAGATCTATTCAACCAGAGCTATTCACACTCAATCTTTCGATCATGATTCTTGCCTGCGTTGTATTCGGCGGAATGGGAAATATTTGGGGCGTAATTCTTGGAGCCGTTATTTTGGGTTATGCACCTGAGAAACTGCGTTTCCTCAGCGATTATCGAATTATTTTCTTTGGGCTATTGATGGTTGTGATGATGAATATTCGTCCGAATGGTCTCATGCCTCGTAAAAAACGCGAGCATTTTCAGGAGAAGAGCAAATGAGTAAAAAATTGCTTGAAGTTCAAGATGTACTCGTAAATTTCGGTGGAGTAACCGCACTCAACAAAGTTAATTTGCATGTAAGTGAAGGAGAAATTGCTGCACTTATTGGCCCAAATGGAGCCGGCAAAACAACTGTTTTCAATATTGTCACTGGTTATTACACGCCAACTTCTGGAAGAGTAATTGTTGATGGGGAATCAGTTCTAGGCTTACGCCCTTACCAAATAGCTCGCAAAGGATTAGGACGCACTTTCCAGAATATTCGTTTATTTGGAGACATGACTGCTGCTGAAAATGTTGCAACAGCCGCAGATTCTCTCAACAAATCTGGACTTGTTGGATCATTGTTTGGAGGACCTCGCAGTCGCCGTGATGAAGCAGCAAGCATGGAGAAAGCTCACGAACTTCTACGCTTTATTGGTTTAGATCACAGAGCACTTCAAATGGCTAAGAACCTTCCATACGGAGATCAACGTCGGTTAGAAATTGCGCGAGCTTTGGCGCTAAATCCAAAGGTGTTACTTCTCGATGAACCTGCTGCAGGCTTTAATCCTCAGGAAAAAATTGAGTTAGGTGAATTGATTCGTAAAATTCGTGATCGTGGTTTCGCAGTTCTTTTAATTGAACATGATATGAGTCTTGTCATGGATATTTCAGATCGAGTTTCGGTCCTAGATTTTGGTCAAAAAATTGCTGAAGGCACTCCAGTAGAAATCCAAAAGAATCAACGCGTAATCGATGCATATTTGGGAGTTGCTGAAGATGCTTCTTAAAGTAAAAGATTTAAATGTTTCCTACGGAAAAATCAAGGCAATCAAGGGAATTTCTCTTGAAGTAAATGCCGGTGAAGTTGTAACTCTTATTGGAGCCAATGGCGCCGGAAAAACGACATTCTTGAAAACTATTTCTGGGATTCTTTCACCTGTCAGTGGAGAAATTACATACGATGGAAAACCACTGGAGAGCATTAAACCTTTCCAGCGCGTTAACGAAGGAATTTGTCAGGCACCTGAAGGTCGTGGAATATTTCCAGGCATGACAGTCTTGGAAAACTTGGAGATGGGTAAGTTCGGAAGAACGCCATCGAAGCAGGAAACTCATGAAGATTTAGAAAAAATCTTTGGTTTGTTTCCACGGTTAAAAGAACGCGTCTCACAGATGGGTGGAACCCTCTCTGGTGGAGAACAGCAGATGCTTGCCATCGGGCGTGCTTTAATGAGTCGCCCTCGTTTGCTATTACTTGATGAACCATCCATGGGACTTGCTCCGAAATTCATTGCTCAAATCTTTGAAATCATTGGAGAAATTAAAAAGCAAGGAGTGACAATTCTCCTGGTAGAGCAAAACGCTGCTAAAGCCTTGGCAATAGCTGATCGTGCTTATGTTTTGGCTACTGGCAACATAACCACTGAAGGAACTGGAAAACAATTGCTTAACGATCCAGCTGTGCGAGCTGCCTACTTAGGAACCGGCGCTCACTAACCGTTTTTTCCGTTTTATCTTTCAGCAAGAATCAAACAAGTAATACGGGCCGTACAAGTGCGTTGGCCTTCATCGTTTGTAATAACAATGTCATAGCAGCACATCGTTTTACCTAAAGAAACTGCGGTTGCCACGGCTGTAACTATTCCCTTTGTCGCAGACTTATGATGAGTCGCATTGATATCTACACCAACTATTCTGCGTGTAGGTCCGGCGTGTAATTGCGTACCAATAGAACCCAGGCTTTCCGCTAAAACAACGTTGGCGCCACCATGTAACAACCCAATTGGTTGAGTGTTTCCCTCAACAGGCATTGTTCCGACAAGGCGTTGCGGGGATGCTTCGATAATTTCAATTCCCATTTTTTTATCTAAGGCTCCGCTACCGCGTTCACGAATTATTGCTAGAAAGTCTGCTTGTTCCATGGGCCCTAGTCTAACTTGCCTCATAGGATGCGCACATGACCAAACGCCTTTTGCTAATTGATGGTCATTCCATGGCGTATCGAGCTTTTTTCGCCCTGCCCGCTGAGAACTTCACTACAGCGCAGGGTCAACATACAAATGCAATTTATGGCTTTGCCACGATGTTGATTTCTCTGATCAAAGAGGAAAAACCAACTCACATCGCAGTCGCCTTTGACGTGTCACGTAAAACTTTTAGAAGTGAGATTTTTCCAGAGTACAAAGCCAATCGCTCCAAGACTCCCGACGAATTTCGTTCGCAGATGAGTTATTTACATGAATTAGTTTCGGCCTTCGGAATTCAACAATTTGAAGTTGAAGGCTATGAAGCGGATGACATTATTGCAACAATCACAAAGAGGGCAGAAAAAGAGAAATATGAAGTTCTAATCTGTACGGGGGATAGAGATAGTTTTCAATTAGTTAATTCACATACAACCATTTTGTATCCAAAACGCGGTGTCAGTGAGATGGCGCGGATGACGCCCCAGGCTGTTCAAGACAAATATGGAATGAGTGCCGAGCAATACCCTGATTTTGCTGCGCTGCGTGGAGACCCTAGTGATAACTTGCCATCAGTACCTGGCGTGGGAGAAAAAACAGCAGCCAAGTGGATTGTTGATTTCGGTTCGCTAAAAGATTTATTGGCCAATGTGGATACTTTGGGTGGCAAAGTTGGCCAATCTTTGAGAGATAACATCGATAACGTTATTCGCAATCGAGAACTAACGCAGTTAGTACACAATGCACCTTTTAATTTTGAAGTAGATGCGCTTGCATGGAGTGGTCCGGATGATGAACTTGTCATCCCACTCTTCGAAAAATTAGAATTTCGAACATTACGAGATCGCTTAACACCCTTGCTAAAAAATCCGTCGGATATAAAGAAATCAACGGCAAATTCGGAGACACTTTTTGAAACACCATTTGATTCAAACGTGCTCACACCTGAAGAAGCGTCAAAGAAGATTGCAGCCCACGGAGGAGAAATCGCAATTGCCTTTGATCTTGAAAATGAAACTTTGCACAGATATTGCGTTGCTCTTAATTCTCAGGAATCTTTCATCGTGCATTCCTCCGAAATGGGTGATTGGGCTATTGATGATTCAACAAAGAAAATTGCTCATGATGCGAAAGCAGTTTCGCGTAATTATCGGCTTTCAAATATTTCCTTTGACACAAATCTTGCGGCTTATTTAGTTAATCCCGGCACACGAAGTTTAGATTTTTCCGACATTATTGAACGCTGGGGTGATGGATCACAGATGGATCAGAGCTCTCCAGAGAGCTCGCTACATAGTCATGCTCGTTTGCTCTTCACCGTGCGTGACTCACTAGCAAAGGAACTGCACGTCAGGGAATTAGAGAAATTGTTTACTGAATTAGAGATGCCTATTTCTGAGCTATTAGCCATTATGGAATCTCGCGGAATAAGCGTGGATCGGAAAAAACTCGAATCGTTGGCAATCTTTTTTGAAAAAGAGAGTGCAACACAGACAAAGATTGCACATGATGCCGTAGGTCACGAATTTAACTTGGCGTCACCCAAACAGCTCCAAGTGGTTTTATTCGATGAACTTAAATTACCAAAAACCAAGAAAATCAAGACTGGATACACAACTGATGCCGATGCCTTGAACTGGCTCTTTGAAAAGTCTAAGCATCCGGTTCTGGCAGCAATGCTTCGAGTACGCGAAACAAAGAAGCTAGGCGCTACTGTTGAAGGTTTACTAACTGAAACAACAAAGATGAACCGAATTCATACTCATTTCGCCCAAACGGTTGCTGCCACTGGGCGTTTATCTTCCGTTGGCCCCAACCTACAAAATATTCCAGTACGCACAGAAGAAGGAAGACAAATCAGAGAGTGCTTTATTGCAGGTCAAGGCTTTGAATCATTGCTCACCGCTGATTACAGCCAAATAGAGATGCGAATAATGGCGCATCTATCTAACGATGCAGCGCTACTAAAAGCTTTCGAATCAGGCGAAGATTTACATGCCAGCGTCGCTGGTTTGGTATTTGGTGTGAAAGCAAGTGAAGTAGATCCTGAAATGCGTCGACAGATGAAAGCGATGTCTTATGGCTTGGCATACGGATTAAGTGCATACGGATTAGCAGTTCAATTGGATTTATCTGCCAGCGCCGCTCAGGAATTGATGAATAAATATTTTATTCGCTTCGGTGGAATACGCGATTATTTAAGTGATGTTGTAGATCAAGCGCGCAAAGTTGGGTACACGCAAACGGTAATGGGTCGCAGGCGATATTTGCCAGACTTAACAAGTGATAATCGACCACGCAGAGAAGTTGCTGAGCGAATGGCTCTAAACGCTCCCATTCAGGGCTCGGCAGCCGACATCATTAAAAAAGCAATGCTCAATGTTGATAGCCTGATCAAAGAGAATAAATTGAAATCGCAACTACTCTTGCAAGTTCATGACGAACTTATTTTTGAGATAGCACCTGGTGAAGTAGAAGTTCTCTCAGATTTGGTAAGAAAAGGAATGGGAAGTGCATTTGAATTAAAGGCACCTCTAGATGTAAGTATTGGTATTGGTTCTAGTTGGAATGAAGCGGCGCATTAATTAATCGTTGGTAAGTTATCTTTCATAGCTTCTAAATCTTCATCAATTTCTGGAATACGATTCGCGGCTTTGAGTCGTTCTCGGCCAAGAGTCAGGACAATGAAACCGATACCGATGCATACAGACGTTGTTGCAAGAACCAAGCGTGGTGAAAACATCTCCGATAAGTAACCTCCGAGGGCAGAACCCAGCGCCATCAAAGTTCCTTCAACGCTCCAAAGCCAACCTAACGCAGAGGTTTGTGATCCTTTTGGACGAACAGCTTCCATCACTTCCCAATAGAAAACTTGAATTGCTCCACCGACTAATCCAAGTGCTGCGCCGAATAAGGCCATGGACCAACCGGGATAAGTAAAAGCAATTGGGATCGAAACGATGAACCACATCAAATAAGTTTTACGCATTGTTGCTAGCGCCGAACGATTCTTAGAAACCAGCCCAGCAAGTAAACCACCCACCACATTTGCAACACCCATTGCACCAAAAATCCATGCAGTTCTTTGTGGGACTCCTTCTAGCGTTGCATAAGCAGGAACTGCTACATCAAATAATCCCCAGCCAAAACCAATGAAACAACCTTCTAACATCAAAAGTTGTAGTGGCTTAGAACGCCAGAGTGCAACGGCGCCTTTTACTTTCTTCTCTGGAATCCAATTCTTTGAAATCGAACTAAAACCAAGAGCGGTACCCCCAATGAACATCATTGCCGATGCTGTGCTAAGTGCTGAACCTGGATGCGAAGAGAGAGCAAGTGTTGTTGCGAGTACAGGACCAATAAGAAACGCGAAATTCATAATTGCAGAATCAACGGCGTATGCAACTCTCAAGAAATCGGGAGGTACAACATCTTTCCATAGCGGTCTAACTGAAAGATTTATCGGTGGAGCAGTTATTCCAAGTACAAATGCTGCAATTAAAAGGATACTTCGATCGTGGGCCATGTTTAGCGCGAGCAACATTGCCGAATAGCATGGAACAAAGATTCGAAGGGGCCAACGTTGGCCATATTTATCCATGATCGAGCCGCGTAATCCTGCGGTTAAAGAACCAGCGACTGAATTGATACCAATGGCTAACCCGGCTATGGCTACGGAGTTGGTTTCTTGTTCTGTCTTAAAGAAAATAGCAAGACCGATCATCCCGTATGAAATACGCGCCGGCAGGGCAGCCAAAATAAGTACCCATGCGTTCGGAAATCGCAGCAACTCTCTATACCTATGCATTTGCTGCGATTCTATCTATTTGTATCAGGGGCGAGCCTACAAATAGGCACCGAATTGACCTTGTAACGCGTAAAACCGTACCCTTAGCGCTCCCAGTCCCTACTACTCATCTATCCCTACGGAGCATTTTGACTACTTCACCAGTAATTGCAGTTAATGACATTGGATCAGCGGCAGATTTCTTAGCCGCCATCGAAGGAACAATTAGAAATTTTAACGACGGAGATCTCGTCGAAGGCACAGTTGTTCAAGTAGATCGCGAAGAAGTTCTTGTTGATATTGGTTACAAGACAGAAGGCGTAATCCCTTCCCGCGAATTATCGATCCGTCACGATGCAGATCCAAATGAGATTGTAAAAGTTGGCGACAAAATTGAAGCGCTAGTTCTGCAAAAAGAAGATAAAGAAGGCCGATTAATTCTTTCAAAGAAGCGTGCACAATATGAACGCGCATGGGGAGACATCGAAGGCAAGAAAGAGCGCGATGAAGTTGTTATTGGAACAGTTATTGAAGTTGTTAAGGGTGGTCTCATCGTTGACATCGGTCTTCGTGGCTTCCTTCCAGCATCACTTGTTGAAATGCGCCGTGTTCGTGATCTGACTCCATACATAGGCAAGCAGGTCGAAGCACGAATCATTGAATTAGATAAGAATCGCAACAATGTTGTTCTTTCACGTCGCGCATTCCTAGAGCAAACACAATCAGAGTCTCGTACAACTTTCCTTAATCAACTTCAAAAGGGTCAAGTTCGTACGGGTGTTGTTTCATCAATCGTTAACTTTGGTGCATTCGTTGACCTAGGTGGAGTAGATGGATTAGTTCACGTTTCAGAGCTTTCATGGAAGCACATCGATCACCCAGGCGAAGTTGTTGAGGTGGGCGATGAAGTAACCGTTGAAGTTCTAGAAGTTGATTTTGAACGCGAGCGTGTTTCACTCTCACTTAAGGCAACACAGGAAGATCCATGGCAAGCATTTGCTCGCACACACACTATTAATCAGGTTGTGCCAGGTGTTGTAACCAAGCTCGTTCCATTCGGTGCATTTATTCGCGTACACGAAGGCATCGAAGGCCTTGTTCACATATCTGAATTAGCAGAGCGTCACGTAGAGATTCCTGAGCAGGTAGTTCAAGTTGATGACGAACTATTTGTAAAGATTATTGATATCGATCTAGAACGTCGTCGTATTTCACTCTCTCTAAAGCAAGCAAATGAGGGACAAGAAGTTGAAATCGAAGCTTTCGATCCAACTCAATACGGAATGTCTGCTCGTTACGACGCTGAGGGCAAATTCATTTACCCTGAAGGTTTCGATGCTGACACACAAGAGTGGAAGCCGGGATACGAATCTCAACGCGAAACTTGGGAAAAAGAATATGCAGTCGCACAGGAGCGCTTCTTAGCTCATAAAAAACAAAAGGCTGAAGCAAAAGCTGCCGATGCTGCTGCAACCCCAGTTGAGGTAGCAGCAGAGTAATTTCTAGTGGCCTTCGTTATAGGACTCACTGGCGGTATTGGCTCGGGTAAATCACTCGCAGCGCAATATTTTTCACAGCTCGGCGCAATTGTCATTGATGCTGATCAATTGGCGCGTTCGGCTATAGAACGTGGTTCTGAAGGTTTCGACGAAGTAATTCTTCGATTCGGTGACTCTATTTTAAAAAATGGCGACATCGATAGAACTGCACTTGGGCAAATTGTTTTTGAAAATCCGCAAGCAAAGAAAGATCTTGAGGCAATCATTCATCCTCGGATTCGTACCGAATTTGAAGAAGCTGTTGCTAGCTTAAATCCAGGTCAGATTCTGGTTTATGAAATTCCACTCTTGGTCGAAACTGGCGCCGCCGATCGTTTTGATTTCATCATTACAGTTGAATCGCAAGCGGATCTGCGAAAACAACGATTGCGCGATCGGGGCATGTTTCATTCTGACATTGAAAAGAGAATGGCATCACAAGCTTCAGAACAAGAGCGTCGAGGGATTGCAGATTGCGTGATTACTAATGATGCAAGCGAAGATGAACTCTTACGCCAAGTTGAGAACGTCTGGGAGTCAACAATTTTGCCTCGCGCGCAAATTTAGAGCAGCGCAGATAGAGTTCAGCGTATGCGCCCGATTACTGACCTACAACGACGGGTTGAACCTTTCCAAGTAATCAGCGATTACATACCAGCAGGAGATCAGCCAACTGCGATTGCTGAAATAGTAAAACGCATTAACGCTGGTGCCCAAGATGTTGTTTTACTCGGTGCAACAGGAACCGGAAAGTCTGCAACAACAGCCTGGATGATTGAAAAACTACAGCGCCCAACGCTTGTATTGGCACCCAACAAGACTCTGGCGGCACAGCTCGCAAATGAATTTAGAGAGCTTCTGCCTAACAACGCAGTTGAGTACTTCGTTTCTTACTACGACTATTACCAGCCAGAAGCTTATGTACCCCAAACAGATACTTTTATTGAAAAAGATTCAAGCGTTAACGATGAAGTTGAGCGCCTACGACACTCTGCCACTAATTCATTGCTAACAAGACGAGATGTGATTGTGGTTGCAACCGTTTCCTGTATCTACGGACTCGGAACACCGCAGGAATATGTTGATCGAATGATCAAACTACGGGTGGGGGATGAGATTGAACGAAATGTTCTCCTTCGTCGATTCGTAGATGTTCAATACAAGCGCAATGACATGGCATTTGAACGTGGAACATTTCGAGTTCGCGGAGACACGATTGAAATAATTCCTATGTATGAAGAACTCGCTCTTCGCATTGAAATGTTCGGCGATGAAATCGAACGCATTACAACTCTTAATCCTCTTACAGGAGAAATCGTTCGAGAAGAAGAAGAGATGTATGTTTTTCCTGCAACTCACTATGCCGCTGGCCCAGAAACTATGAAGCGGGCGATGGGGGAGATCACCGATGAACTACAGATTCAATTAAATCTGTTTGAAAAGCAGGGCAAACTCTTAGAAGCTCAAAGACTTCGCATGCGCACGACATTTGATTTAGAGATGATGGAGCAATTGGGATTTTGCTCTGGAATCGAAAACTATTCCCGCCACTTAGATGGTCGCGATCCAGGTTCGGCGCCTAATTGTTTACTGGATTATTTTCCAGAGGATTTTTTGGTTGTCATAGACGAAAGTCACGTAACTGTCCCGCAAATCGGTGCCATGTTTGAAGGTGATGCATCGCGGAAGCGAACACTGGTTGAACATGGTTTCCGTCTTCCTAGCGCCTTAGATAATCGACCTCTTAAATGGCCAGAATTTCTCGATCGTGTTGGGCAGAAGGTTTATTTATCTGCAACTCCTGGACCCTACGAATTAGGAAAAGTTGAAAACGATGTTGTGGAACAAGTTATTCGTCCTACCGGTTTAGTTGATCCTCAAATTATTGTTAAGCCCATAAAGGGGCAGATTGATGACTTGTTAGCCGAGATCAAGATTCGAACCGAGAAGAATGAACGAGTCCTTGTCACAACTTTGACTAAGAAGATGTCTGAAGATCTCACTGAGTACCTGCAAGAAAAGGGAATCAGAGTTGAGTATTTGCACTCAGAAGTTGATACTTTGCGCAGAGTTGAATTGTTGCGTGAACTACGTAGCGGTCAATTTGATGTGTTAATTGGAATTAACCTCTTGCGAGAAGGTTTGGATTTGCCTGAAGTTTCCTTGGTTGCAATTCTCGATGCTGATAAAGAAGGATTTTTGCGGTCTGCAACTTCACTGATTCAAACAATTGGTCGTGCGGCTCGAAATGTTTCAGGTGAAGTACATATGTATGCAGATAACATCACTAAATCGATGGCGAAGGCGATTGATGAAACTAATCGTCGCAGAGCAAAGCAAGTTGCCTATAACCTCGAACGTGGCGTTGATCCGCAGCCATTACGTAAGAAAATTGCGGACATTACTGATCTGATTAATCGAGAGAGTGATGACACTGATGAATTACTTGCTTCGGGGCGTAGATCAAAATCAGCAGGCGCGCCACCAATTGGTTTGCGCAGCAAGAACTCCGGCTCCTTGCCGCGCCAAGAGTTAGTCGCATTGATAGAGTCGCTCACTGATCAGATGAGAAGCGCTGCGGCAGAGCTATCCTTTGAGTTGGCGGCCCGATTGCGCGATGAAATCAGAGATCTTAAAAAGGAACTTAGAGCGATGCAAGAAGCGGGGCACTAATGAGTATCGATAAATTAATCGTGCGCGGTGCTCGCGAACATAATCTCAAAGATGTTTCTATCGAACTGCCACGCGAGTCATTGATCGTCTTTACTGGTCTATCTGGTTCAGGAAAATCGAGCCTAGCTTTCGACACAATCTTTGCTGAAGGTCAACGCAGATACGTTGAGTCTTTATCTGCCTACGCTCGTCAATTCTTAGGACAAATGGACAAGCCTGATGTTGATTTCATCGAAGGTTTATCACCTGCAGTCTCAATTGATCAAAAATCAACCAACCGTAATCCTCGTTCAACAGTTGGAACTATTACGGAAGTTTATGATTACTTACGCCTTCTCTTTGCTCGCGCTGGTCGTCCGCACTGTCCTAGTTGTGGCAAAGCGGTCACGCGGCAGAGTCCACAACAAATTGTTGACCAAATTCTCACAATGCCTCCAACAACTAAATTTCAAATTTTGGCACCAGTTGTTCGGGCACGTAAAGGTGAGTTTGTAGATTTATTTGCTGAGCTAATTGCTTCAGGCTATGCCCGCGCGCGCATTGATGGTCAGATAGTTGCTTTAAGTGACGCACCAAAATTGAAGAAGCAAGAAAAACATACAATCGAAGTCGTCGTCGATCGCTTGAGCGCTAAAGCAGAGTCGAAGTCTCGTTTAACGGACTCGATAGAAACAGCGCTGCGATTGGCATCGGGCATTGTTTTGTTGGATTTCGTCGACGTAAAGGGTGCGGATAAAGAGCGTACTTTTAGTGAACACCTAGCCTGTCATGAATGTAATTTATCTTTCGAAGAGTTAGAGCCACGATCATTTTCTTTCAACTCACCATTTGGAGCATGCCCAGAGTGCACGGGTATTGGGACAAAACTAGAAGTTGATGAAGAACTGATCATTCCTGATGATTCAATCTCCATTTATGAAGGAGCGATCGCACCTTGGTCGGGTGGTCAATCTTCGGAATACTTTTTGCGATTACTCGAAGCGCTATCTGAAGATGTGAAGTTTTCTCTTAATACGCCATGGAAGCGTTTACCTGAAAAAGCTCGAATGGCGATTATTAACGGTTATGAATACGAAGTACATGTTAAGTACAAAAATCGCTATGGTCGAGTTCGCAACCACACAAGTGGTTTTGAAGGTGTGGTCCCATTTATTCACAGACGCCATGGAGAAACCGATAGTGATTACAGCCGTGAAAAATATGAAGCGTACATGCGCCAGATTCCTTGTTCGGTATGTAAAGGTGCTCGACTAAAACCAGAAGTACTCGCAGTAACAGTGGGGGATTTATCGATTGCTCAAATTTGTGAACTCTCTATTGCAGATTGTGCAGAGTTCTTAAAAAAGATTTCACTCAACGCTCGTGAAGCACAAATCGCTGAACGAGTGATGAAGGAAGTTAATGCACGTCTGGGATTCTTATTAGATGTTGGTTTGGATTATCTTTCGTTGGCGCGTCCGGCCGCCACACTTTCAGGTGGTGAAGCCCAAAGAATTCGATTAGCGACTCAAATAGGCTCTGGTTTAGTTGGTGTGCTTTATGTATTGGATGAACCAAGTATTGGTTTACATCAAAGAGATAACCGTCGCTTAATTGACACCCTTACTCGTTTACGAGATTTAGGTAATACATTAATCGTTGTTGAACACGATGAAGAGACGATCCGCGCAGCAGATTGGATTGTAGATATAGGTCCTGGTGCGGGAGAACATGGTGGAAAAGTTGTTGTATCCGGAGATTATCAATCACTCATTGATTCAAAAGAATCCATCACAGGTGCGTATTTAAGTGGGCGTAAATCGATAGAAATACCTGGCAAACGTAGAGCACTTGATGCCAAACGTAAGTTGGTAGTAAAAGGTGCCAAAGAGAATAACTTGAAGGATATTGATGTTGATATTCCACTAGGAGTTTTTGTATCCGTTACGGGTGTGAGTGGTTCTGGAAAATCAACGCTAGTGAACGATATTTTGTATAGCGTATTAGCCAATAAACTAAATGGAGCCCGAATAGTTCCAGGTCGCCATCGCACTGTAACAGGCGTAGATTTGTTGGATAAGGTTGTGCACGTTGATCAATCACCAATTGGTCGTACACCGCGATCTAATCCAGCAACCTATACGGGTGTATTTGATAAAGTTCGCGCACTTTTCGCAGAAACTACAGAAGCTAAAGTGCGTGGCTACCAACAAGGACGCTTTTCATTTAACGTTAAAGGTGGTCGGTGCGAGAATTGTTCAGGTGATGGAACTATCACCATTGAAATGAACTTCTTGCCAGATGTGTATGTTCCGTGTGAAGTATGTCATGGAGCACGTTATAACCGCGAAACGTTAGAAGTTCACTATAAAGGCAAAACTATTGCTGATGTTCTCAATATGCCGATTGAGCAGGCCCATACTTTCTTTGAATCAGTTCCCACCATTTCTCGTTTTCTAAAAACCCTATGCGATGTTGGTTTGGGCTACGTTCGATTGGGTCAATCAGCACCAACACTTTCTGGCGGAGAAGCTCAGCGCGTGAAACTAGCGACAGAGCTGCAACGGAGATCAACCGGACGTACTATTTACGTCTTAGATGAACCGACAACCGGGCTTCATTTCGAAGATGTTAATAAGTTACTAGGTGTCCTAAATCGCCTAGTGGAATCAGGAAACACAGTTGTAGTTATTGAACACAATTTAGATGTTATAAAGTCATCTGACTGGGTTATTGATATGGGCCCTGAAGGTGGATTCCGAGGCGGAACAGTTGTTGCAGAGGGAACTCCTGAGCAAGTTTCAAAGATCGCTGCCAGCTATACAGGCCATTATCTTTCTGAGATTTTAAAGACAAACCGCAAAGCACCTGCGAAGAAGAAGTAGTTATGGCCGATCCAGCCAGTTATCGTCCGACTGATATTCCAGAAGAGCCTGGTGTATATCGTTTTTATAATCAGAGTGAAAAGATTATTTACGTTGGTAAAGCGAAAAATCTTAAGAATCGATTGAGCTCATACTTTCAATCCAATCTGGCCCACAAGACCAATCGGATGGTGCATGAAGCCGTACGTGTGGATTGGACAGTAGTTAATACAGAGCTAGAAGCTTTGGCTTTGGAATTTTCCTGGATCAAGCAGTATCACCCTACTTATAACGTCCAATTCAAAGATGATAAGTCATATCCCTATTTAGCGATTTCTACGCAAGATGAGTTCCCTAGAATATTTGTAACTAGAAAAGAAAAAAGTCCAGGGCTTAAGTACTTTGGGCCCTATACAAATGCATGGGCTCTGCGTAATACATTCGATATCTTGCTAAAAGTTTTCCCTGTGAGGTCGTGTAGCGCCGGCAATTTTGCACGCGCACAGAAGAGTAAGCGCCAATGCTTATTGGGCGATATTGGCAAATGTGCTGCTCCTTGTGTTGGTTGGGTGACACCTGCAGAACACAAAGAAATCGTCTACAAACTAGATGCATTTATGGAAGCTGGAATGCAAGATCTTTTACCTGCATTGCAATCAGAGATGGAGTCAGCATCAGAACGCGAAGAATTCGAACGTGCGGCTCGGATTAGAGATCAAATTGAATCTTTTGAAAAAGCTCAACGTTCGACACAAGGTAACTTATCTGATGAGTTAGATGGAGATTTCATCGCAATTCACGAAGAAGGTCTACATGCGGCAGGTTCGATTTTCATGTTGCGACGCGGGTCCATAAAGGGATCTCGGTCTTGGATCGTTAATCAAGAACATGCTTTAGAAGGAGATGATCAGTGGGCTTCACTCTTGTTTTCTATCTACGGCACAGAAACAACTGAAATACCCGAATCAATTTATTTGAATTCACAGCCGACAGATATTGAATCATTGGAGCAGTGGCTGACATCTCTTGCCCACAGTAAAGTGACTTTAAAAGTTCCACAACGGGGCGACAAAGTTGAATTGCTTGAAACCGTCAAACGAAACGCCCATTATGCACTAGTTCAGTTCATGAGTAAGAGAGCAAGTGATGCCGCAGTATCAGGTAAGGCACTCTTGGAGATTGAAGAAGAGTTGGGATTGGCAAAGACACCACTGCGCATTGAGTGTTTTGACATTTCAAACATATCTGGCACTTCGGTGGTTGCCTCCATGGTTGTTTTCGAAGATGGAGTGGCAAAGAAGAGTGAATATCGCAGATTCATCATCGATACTAAAGATGGATTTGACGATACCCGCGCGATGCATCAGGTAATCACTCGAAGATTAAAAAGATTGCTCAACGATCGAACCGTTGATAGTGCCGAAATAATTGAGGCTGGAGGAAAGTTAAGTAAGTTTGCATATCCGCCTCAATTAATTGTGGTTGATGGAGGCGCGCCACAAGTGAGCGCAGCTCAAAGAGCCATGAATGAATTAGGAATTGCAGATATAGCCTTATGTGGTTTAGCAAAACGTTTAGAAGAAGTTTGGGTCCCAGAACAGAGTGATCCGATTATTTTGCCACGCACTAGTGAAGGACTCTACTTATTGCAACGCATTCGTGATGAAGCCCATCGATTTGCTATCTCATTTCATAGATCTAGGCGCTCGAAAGTTATGCTGGAATCAATTCTTGATGAGATTGAACAATTAGGACCCAGTCGTAGAAATGCATTGCTAGAGCGCTTTGGTTCAGTTGCAGCTTTAAAGAAAGCAACGCAAGAAGATATAGCCATGACTCCTGGAATTGGAGAAAAGGTCGCAGCGATAGTTTTTGAATTCCTAGCGAGCACGAGTTCCATGAAAATTGATATGGCCACAGGTGTTATTGAAGATGCTTGACAGGTAGGCAAAGATACGAACATGAGTAAAGAAGTTTTGATTCTGACTGGGATGTCTGGCGCGGGTCGTTCCACCGTGGCTCATGCGCTAGAAGATCTAGGTTGGTATGTTGTTGATAATTTACCGCCAACTTTGTTATCCGATTTGATAAGCCAAGGGCTGAAATCTGAAATAAATGCATTAGCCGTTGTTGTAGATGTACGCGGTGGCAAGTTCTTTGATGAATTAGCCTCTTCATTAGCGCACATGAAAGAATACGGAACTAATTTTCGAGTTGCTTTCCTTGATGCATCGGATCAAGCACTGGTACAAAGGTTTGAATCAACTCGCAGACCTCATCCTCTGCAGGGTTCGGGTCGAATAGTCGATGGAATTTCGGCAGAGCGCGAAAAACTTCAAGAACTTCTGGCTCAGGCTGATGTTGTAATAGATACATCTAATTTAAATGTGCATCAATTGGAAAAGCGCACAGCCGAGATATTCTCTCAAGGCCAAAGTCAATCGGTTAGAGTAAATGTTCTCTCTTTCGGTTATAAGTACGGTATTCCAGTTGATGCTGATCTTGTTTTGGATTGCCGTTTCATACCGAATCCGCATTGGATTCCCGAACTAAGACCACTCTCTGGTTTGGATGAAAAGGTTAAGTCAACAGTTTTATCAAACCCAGGTGTTGGTGAATTCGTAGATACATATGTATCCCTCATTCAACAGATGTTGCCAGGATATTTACGTGAAGGTAAGAAATATCTCACAGTTGCCATTGGTTGCACCGGCGGAAAACACAGAAGCGTTTCAGTAGCACGTGAAATCGCTGACAAACTAGATGGAGAGGGCGCAGGACTAACAATTAGTGCGCATGCTTCGCATCGCGACGTAGGGCGTGAATGAGATCGCAGGTTAATCCACGCATAGTGTGTTTGGGTGGGGGACACGGCCTTGCGGCAACACTTGCAGCGGTTCGTAAATTAACAACAGAGATAACCGCAATTGTTACAGTCGCCGATAATGGTGGTTCCAGCGGACGCTTGCGTGAAGAATTTCCTATCTTTCCTCCAGGAGATTTACGTATGGCCTTAGCTGCGTTATGTGCAGATGATGAATGGGGCAAAAGCTGGGCAGATATTTTGCAATATCGCTTCACAAGCGATGG
This sequence comes from Actinomycetota bacterium, assembly GCA_009706135.1. Taxonomy (GTDB): domain Bacteria; phylum Actinomycetota; class Actinomycetes; order Nanopelagicales; family Nanopelagicaceae; genus Planktophila. The sequence continues at coordinate 4,172 of WLRX01000003.1, read as the reverse complement.
CGCTCTCAATGGACATGCCGTTGGAAATCTTTTGCTAGCAGCGCTGTGGGATCGAGATGTTGACCCCGTTATTGGTTTGGACCGTGTTGCTGCATTGTTAAAAGTTGTCGGACGAGTACTGCCAATGGCAGCGGTTCCATTAGATATCGAGGCAATATTTGAAAATACGGGAGTACTTCAAAAGGTACGGGGTCAAGTTCAAGTTGCTACTGCACAAGGCAAATTGAAATCACTGCAATTAGTTCCTGAAAATCCAACAGCCCTTCCAGTTGCACTCACAGCGATTGAACAGGCTGATTGGATCACAGTTGGTCCAGGGTCTTGGTTTTCAAGCGTCCTCCCACATTTTTTAGTAACGCAACAACGTGAAGCCCTCGTTCGAAGTAGCGCTAAGAAAATAATCATTCTCAATTTGGACTCGCATTCGGGTGCGCAAGCCGATGAATTTGCGGGAAATACCCCTGTAGAACATCTTGAAATGCTGCATACATACGCACCTGATATGAAAATTGATTATGTATTAATTGATCAGGCTGAATTAGATGATGGACAAAGGCTTCAACGTCTTGTTGAGAGTTTTGGGGGCGCTTTACACGTTGCTGATTTACGTAAATCTCCAGGAAGTCTGAATCACGATGTGAAAAAATTAATATCTGTTTTGAGCCACATCATGGACAAATCTTTGGTTGGATGAGCCCATGGCAATGACAGCAGCAGTAAAAGATGAACTCAGTCGCTTGGCGATAACAAAGCCATGCTGTCGTAAAGCCGAAGTTTCATCCCTTCTCCGATTTGCTGGGGGATTACATATTGCAGCAGGCAAGATTGTTATTGAAGTTGAGTTAGACACGGCTCAAAGTGCCCGTCGCTTGCGCAAAGATATATCTGATATTTATGGGCACGAAAGCGATTTAGCAGTTTTGTCTTCAAGTGGATTACGTAAAGGCTCTCGCTATGTTGTTCGTGTAATTAACGAAGGCGATGCACTCGCTCGCCAAACTGGATTAGTTGATGCAAATTCAAGACCTGTTCGCGGGCTTCCACCACAAGTTGTTTCTGCTGCAATTTGTGATTCAGAAGCAGCGTGGCGTGGTGCTTTCATCGCCCATGGTTCTTTAACTGAGCCGGGTAGATCTTCTTCGCTTGAAATTACGTGCCCAGGTCCAGAAGCAGCACTGGCATTAGTTGGCGCTGCACGCCGACTTGGGATAGTAGCCAAAGCACGTGAAGTGCGTGGAGTAGATCGAGTAGTTATTCGAGATGGTGATGCCATTGGAGTTTTACTTACTCGTCTAGGTGCCCACGAGAGTGTTCTTGCATGGGAAGAACGAAGAATGCGTCGTGAAGTTCGAGCTACAGCAAATCGTTTAGCAAATTTTGATGATGCAAATTTACGTCGTTCAGCGCGTGCTGCGGTTGCAGCATCTGCTCGTGTATCTCGTGCAATGGAAATACTTGGACCAACAATTCCGGATCATTTAAAGGAAGCAGGGGAGTTACGCATTAGTCATGGCCAAGCGAGTTTAGAAGAATTAGGTTCTCTCGCAGTTCCACCGATGACTAAGGATGCAATCGCTGGAAGAATTCGTCGTTTACTTGCTATGGCAGATAAACGAGCGGGCGAATTAGGGATTCCTGATACTGAAGCAGGATTATCACCAGATTTATTGAACTAAAAAGGCGCTCAGTAATCTCTACTTTTAAGTAATAACGCTCTGCTGATAGAGTTGGGCTATACCCCAGCGTTGTGGTGCACGAGGGTCATTTTTCAAGGCCGTATTAATTGGGCCCCCTAACAAGCGAGGAACATAGATGATTAACGTTGGAATTAACGGATTTGGTCGTATTGGTAGAAACTTTTTTCGCGCTAGCCTTAACAATCCGAACATCAATATTGTAGGAATAAATGACCTAACAGATAACGCAACACTCGCGCATTTGTTGAAGTATGACTCAATCTTGGGTCGCATTGGTTTAGAAGTTACACATACTGCCGACACCCTCACAGTTGGCGGTAAAGTTATTAAGGTTTTTGCAGAGCGCGATCCTGCTAATTTGCCGTGGAAGTCTGTCGGCGCGGATGTTGTAATTGAATCCACCGGAATTTTTACCAAAGCAGTAGATGCTCAAAAGCACATCACAGCAGGAGCGAAAAAAGTAATTATTTCAGCCCCTGCAACCGATGAAGACATCACAATTGTTATGGGCGTTAATCATGAAAAATATGATCCGACATCGCACAACATCATTTCCAATGCATCATGTACAACTAACTGTTTAGCCCCAATGGCAAAGGTTCTAAACGATAACTTCGGTATCGTTCGTGGATTAATGACAACTGTTCATGCCTACACAAATGATCAGGTAATTTTGGACTTCCCACACAAGGATCTTCGCCGCGCACGTGCTGCAGCGACAAATATCATTCCAACATCAACTGGGGCTGCAAAGGCAATCAGCCTTGTTCTTCCAGAACTCAAGGGCAAGCTCGATGGCTATGCACTACGCGTTCCAGTTCCAACAGGTTCAGTAGTAGATCTATCAGTTGAACTCTCTAAGGAAGTAAGCGCTGCAGATATTAACGCTGCTCTGAAGAAAGGTGCTGAGGGTCCACTCAAGGGATTTATGACGTACACCGAAGATCCAATTGTTTCTTCCGACATCGTTACTGATCCTTCTTCTTGTATCGTCGACGGTGGACTTACAAAAGTAATCGGCACAACAGCAAAGGTTGTTGGTTGGTATGACAATGAGTGGGGATATTCAAACCGTCTTGTTGATCTGATCACCTACGTTGGTAAAACGCTGTAATGAGTTCACTTGCTTCACTTGATGTAGCAGGTAAGCGCGTTTTCCTCCGATGTGATTTAAACGTTCCTTTAAGCAACGGCGCAATCACAGATGATGGACGAATACGCGCATCGCTACCAACAATTAAGAATCTTTTAGAGCGTGGAGCTTCAATTGTTATTGGTGCTCACTTAGGTCGCCCTAAAGGTGAGAGCAAGCCTGAATTATCGTTAGCACCTATTGCCAAAAGATTAGAAGAATTACTTGGTCAATCAGTTGATTTCATTTCAAATAATGGCGCGGCTATTACGCTTTTGGAAAACCTACGATTCACTGCCGCTGAAACAAGCAAAGATGACGCAGAACGCGCTGCATACGCCAAAGAAATAGCTGCTCTTGCAGATCTATATGTTGGAGATGGCTTTGGAGCAGTACATCGCAAACATGCATCTGTTTACGACCTACCGTCTCTATTGCCTAATGCGCCTGGTTTTTTGATTCAAGCAGAAGTAGAAGTATTAAAGAAATTAACACAATCTCCAGAAAGACCTTATGGAGTCGTTCTAGGTGGAGCCAAAGTTTCGGACAAGATTGGCGTCATTTCAAACCTGCTCTCCAAAGTAGATGTCATGGCCATCGGCGGAGGAATGGTTTTTACATTCCTTGCAGCAAGTGGAAAGGAAATAGGTAACTCCCTTGTTGAAACGGATCTAATTCCAACCGTTAAAGAAATTATCGATACCGCCGCCAGCAAAGGCGTCACTCTTGTTTTGCCTACGGATATTGTCGTGGCTCCAGAATTTAATCAAGCAGCGAAGCCAACAGTTGTTCCGGCAGGTCACATGCCTTCGGATCAAATTGGGTTAGATATCGGACCAGAGTCGGCCACAACTTTTGCCGATGCGATTAGGAAGTGCAAAACGGTATTTTGGAATGGACCTATGGGAGTCTTTGAATTTGCGAATTTTGCACATGGCACAAAAGTAGTTGCTCAAGCGTTGACCGAAGTTGATGGCATTTCCGTAGTTGGCGGGGGAGATTCAGCCGCTGCGGTGCGTGCATTAGGATTCAAGGATTCTGACTTCGGTTATATTTCAACCGGTGGCGGAGCATCGCTTGAATATCTTGAAGGAAAGGTTCTACCCGGCTTACAGGCCCTAGGACTCTGAATTATTAACTGATGAAAGTAGGCTGCACTAAATGCGTAAACCTTTAATGGCTGGTAATTGGAAGATGAATCTCAATCACCTTGAAGCCATCGCCGTTGCGCAAAAACTTGTTTACAGCCTGACAGATAAAGATTATGACGAAGTCGATGTTGCGATCATCCCGCCATTTACAGATATTCGCTCTATTCAAACACTTGTAGATGGAGATCGTCT
>WLRX01000029.1 GCA_009706135.1 Actinomycetota bacterium | reverse complement strand
TTGTTATCGACCTTTCCACTATTGATCCAGTCACCAGCGCCGCAGAGCGAAAGGTGTATGAATCAAGGGGTATAGCGTTTTTAGATGCGCCCGTGTTTGGTACTAAAGGTGAAGCGCGCGATGGTGGTTTATGGATTGTTATTGGTGGACCAGAAGATGTTTATAAGAAATCACTTCCGGTTTTAGAGCCAATTAGCGAAACCCTTCATTACATGGGCGTAGGTGGCAATGGCACAAAGATGAAACTTGTCGGCAACTTACTTGTTGCATCCCAAATTGTTTCAATCGGTGAAGCTCTAACTCTTGCTAAAAAAGCTGGGTTGGATCTGACTAAAGTTCTAGAGGTTGCCGCTGTGGCAGATTTTAAAACTCCTATTTATGCAGGAGTTGGTGCCGGTGTCATTAAAGATGATTACGAAGTTAATTTTCCGCTGAAATTAATGTTAAAAGATGCTCGACTCATTCAAGCCTTTGCCAGCAGACTCAACTCACCAGTTTCAATTGCAGTAACGACTGAGGAGTTAGCTAAAGAAGGCGTTGATGGCGGTATGGGTGAATTAAACGCTTCGGCAATTGTCAAAGTGATTTCCAATCGTGCAGGGGTGAACTTAAGTGAATAAGCGCTTAGAAGGAATGTTTAATCCAAAATCAGGTAAGTGCATCAATATCGCACTAGACCTTGGAATCTTTGGCGAAAGATCATTCGCTAAAGGAATTGAGGACCTTGCAAAATCTTTGCCTGGCATCATCGATGGACAACCAGATGCAATTCAACTAAACCCAGGTGGTCTAAAAATATTTAACTCACTCGATTTGAAAACAGATGTGGCAATTGCGTTGCGTCTAGATGTAACTAATGCGTACGAAGCGCGCGATATTGAATACTCATGGGATACGGCAAATCTTGCGACCCTACGTGATGCCTTCGATAAGCGAGTAAAAGTTGTCGTACTTAACTTGCTTAATATTGATGAAAATTCTCGCCTTCAAGAACAATGTGTGCAGAACATTCAATTAATCGGAGCTAAGTGCCGCGAAGAAGGAATTCCCTTAATGGTTGAGCCACTCGTTATGACTGCAAAGTCAGGAACCGGAACTACTTCTGTTGGCGACGTAAATAAGATTGCGGCCCTTGTACGCCAGGCTGTTGAACTAGGCGCAGACCTAATAAAAGTAGATCCAACAGTGCCAATGACTGACTTCCAACAGATCGTTGAGATTGCATCCGGAGTACCAGTGCTTGTTCGTGGCGGTGGCTCAGTGCCTCCTCGCGAATTACTTGAGCGCACGCGAATCGCTATTGATTCAGGTGCATCTGGTGTCGTCTACGGAAGAAACATTGTGCAACATCCGACTCCAGCAAAATTTATTAAATCTATTCGCGCCATTGTTCATAAGAATGCATCAGTTGATGAAGCCATGCTCGTTCTAGAGAAATAAGTAACCCAATGAGTCAGACAATGAAAGCTGCTGTAATTTCTGGAATAAAACAGATTGAAATTGTTGATGTTCCGATGCCAATCATTGGACCGCGAGATGTTTTACTAAAGATTAAATCTGCAGGGTTGTGTACTTGGGAACAACGTATTTATACGGGCCAAGCAAAATCCGATTATCCACTCGTTGGTGGACATGAAAATGCTGGCGAAATTGCAGCAGTTGGTGAATTAGTTACTAATGTAAAAGTTGGCGATAGAGTCACAATGGGTTCGTCTTCTTGTGGAACATGTCGTGCTTGTTTGCGTGGACAAGATAAAGGGTGCTCAGAACACTTTTTAAACTTCTCGCTAAAGGGTGGTTTCTACGGACCTGGTGGATTTGCAGAGTACAAAATTCATAGAAGCGATGGTGTATTTCCTGTTGGTAATGCGCCGTGGGATCAGGCAGCACTTGCAGAGCCACTTTCTTGTGCAATACATGCTGCGCGTTTATTGGAAGCGCGTTTAGGTGACACGGCTGTTGTCTTTGGCGCCGGAACTATGGGATTGCTTAATTTAATGGTTTTGAAAAAATCTGGTCTTCGTGTTGCAGTTGTAGACGTCAACGAAGGCCGTCTCGCAAAAGCAACATCACTCGGTGCAGATGTAGTTCTAAAAGCTGGCCCAGATATTCGTGATCGTGTAAAGGCTGCCTTTCTTGGTGGCGTAGATTTTTCTATCGCAGCATATGGAAGTGAAGAAGTAAATCAAGATGCACTAGATGTGCTTAATACGCGTGGAAAAATTTGCCTTTTTGCATCCGCACACCCAGTAACACCTTTTGCAATCGATCCAAATTTAATGCACAACCGCGAAACTTCTGCAGTTGGTGTTGTTAGTGCCGATCGTCGTGATCACGCAGTGGCAACTGATCTCATTGCAACAGGCCAAATTGATTTATCACCCATTATTGATGCGACTTTCCCGCTTATTGAAGCTGCTGCTGCGTTTGAACGCGCAACATCTACACCTAGTTATCGTGTGATGCTGCAACCGTAATTGGTTTTAATAACCCATTTCGTGCAGTTTATGCATTGACTCTTTTGTTGATTGATACAAATTAGTGTAAATCTCGCTCAATGGCGCATATGTTGCTGCCAGTGTTGGATTCGGTTCGACAATTGTTGGCTTTCCTTGCCATACGCGAATCTCTTCTGGGCTAGCGACTAATCCAACTGCAACACCCGCAAGCAGTGCGTCGCCATATGAAGCACCAAATGTTAGTGGTGCTACTTCTTGTGGTACTCCTGAAATATCACTGACGGCTTGTAGCCACACGGAATTTTTTGTTCCGCCGCCAACGGATTTAATTGCATGTGGACGAGCACCGATTGCTGTAAACAAATCAACGTGTTGTTTAAATCCGTGACCCATTCCTTCAAGAATACTTCTAAAAATGTGTCCTCGAGTATGTGTCAGGCTTAAACCAAAGATCATTCCCTTTGCACGTGGATCCATCACCGGTGTGCGCTCTCCGCTGAAGTACGGAAGAACAACAACACCTTCAGCACCTGGTGGCGTTGCCGCAGCTTCTTTTACTAATTCCGCATAAGCATTCTCACCACCTGCTTCTTCGGCAGCGACTAATTCTTTTGCAAAAGTATCTTTAAACCATCGAGTGAGTGAACCACTCGTTGCCATTCCTGCAAGTAAGCACCATGTTCCTGGGAAAAGATAAGGACCGGCCCATAATCTTTTTTCACGTGCTTGATCGTTATCAGTTACCTGAATCATGAAAATTGTTGAGCCGTACATCATCATTAATTCACCAGGCTTTGTAACACTCACACTCAGCGCTTCGGCGCCAGCATCAATTGTGCCCACAGAGACAGGGGTTCCGACTGCTAAACCAGTTGCTTTTGAAGCAGATTCAATGATGTGACCTGCTAATTCGTGGCTCCACATAAGCTCTGGAAGCTGATTAATATCTAAAATTTCTTTGCAGTACTTATCACTCCATTGATTTTTCCAAGGGTCATACATCGGAACCATTGTTCCGGCAGAGAAGTGGTCTACAACAACTCGAGATGTTAGGCGAGCAACAATAAATGTTGTTGCATCAACAAACCAGCGCGCTTTTTTATAGATCTCGGGTTCATTTTTCTTAATCCATAGAATTTTTGGACCTGTTGATTGAGAAGATAATGTATTTGCTGTTGCGTTAAAAATTGTATCTTCGCCATAGATTGCATTGAGTTCATCGATTTCTTCAACAGCACGCGTGTCTACGCCGTATAAAATTCCCATACGAAGTGGATTAAAATTTTCATCAATTGGTAGAACATCTGGACCTATCGCGCTGACGCCAACGCCTTTAATATCACTCGGCGAAACACCTTCGGTTTCTAGTAATTGCTTACTGAGATTACAGAAATCTCCCCACCACGTTAGCTCTGGATCGTGCTCTGCCCAGCCCGCACGTGGGAACAAAAGCTTGTGGGCAATTGTTGCCTGCGCAATTACTTTTCCTTGCGGAGTGGTTAAGACACCTTTTGATTCATAGGTACCAATATCAATTCCTAGAAGTAGGTCTTGTCCCATAATATTTTCCCTTGTTAGAGAGTTAACCTCTTGTGAAATTCTCATCGGCTGGGAACTTCTTTACAACCCCAATTAACAATTTTGTAAGGTCTTCAAGGTCATCAAGAGAGCAAACTTCAACGCCTGAGTGTGTGTAACGAGTCGGCCAAGCAACATCTACGCATGCAACGCCTTCTCCGACGAGTTGAACGTATGACGCGTCTGTTAATAAACCAATAGTTGCGTGCCTTTGCAGATCAACTTTTTGCGCATCCGCGGCTTCTTCAACAATTTTAAGTAAACGTGGGTGCGGAATTAAACCGTTAAGAGTGCCGCGACCATGAAATGTATAGGTTCCAACTACTGGTCCGGCGCCGACTTCTACGGCATTTCCACCATGAATATCAGGAGTGTCAGAGGCTGCAACTAAATCAATACTAATTGCAGCTGTTGGTTTAATTTGTTGTGCGGCAACCATTGCGCCTCGAAGATTAAATTCTTCTTGAACTGTTCCGACCAAATGCAAGGTCGCCTTTGGGCGCTTCTTGCCAAAGTGTTGGGCGAGCTCAACAAGAACAGCGCAACCACCGCGATCATCTAGTGATGTTGCGGCTACTCGATTGTTCACGAGTTTTTCAAAGCTTGGTCGATATAAAACTGGTGTTCCAATTTTTACACCAGCGCTGGCAACTTCTTTAGCACTGGTTGCTCCGATATCTATATAACATTCACCGATTGGTTTAACTATGTATTTATCTTCTGGTGGCGTTAGGTGATGAGAAACAAAACCAATAACCCCATTAATAACTTTGCCTGAAGATGTTTGCAAAATTACATTTGAGGCAGCCAAGATACGTTCCGGAACTCCACCAACTCGCTCAATTCGGATAAAGCCATTTTCTTCGACACCTTTAACTATCATTCCCAATGAATCGGTGTGGGCAAAAATCATTAAATCTGACCCTTGGGGCGATGTTCCCTTTATTGTTGCAATTACATTGCCGAGCACATCTACACGGATCTCATCTACGTGGTCTTTTAAATCTGCCTTTAACTTTTTAATCATCTCATCTTCAAAGCCTGACATTGCTGGTGTGAGACAGTATTTTTCTAAACGATCAATAAGTGACATTACGACCTCAAAGATTTAGCAATAGACCTATTAACTCTTCGTCTTTCAAGCACAACATTGAGAATCATTACAAATATAAGAACTCCACCTTGTGCGGCAAGATAGAAGAACTGGCTGTAGCGGAGAGCGTTAAATCCTGAGGCAACCATCTGCAAAACAGCTGTTGCAAGAATTACTCCAGTGACTGTTCCGAACCCACCATTTGGATTTACTCCGCCGAGAACAACGATAACGATTGCTAAAAGAATGTATGAAGAACCAAAGTCAGGGCTTGCCGCCGATGTTCGCGAAGCAATAATTAATCCTGCAAGGGAAGAGAGCAATCCTGAAATCAAATAAACCCATGCAATTACTTTACGGTCACCCATAACGCTGTATTGCGCTGCTTTACGGTTGGTTCCGACTAGGAAGACCTTTAAGCCAAGTGTTGTGCGATTAATTAAAAAGCCCACAGCAATCGCAATAAAAATCATCAGTACAAATGGAGTTGGAATTCCAAAGAAAGTTCCGTTTCCAACCCGCATGAACTGCTCTGGAAGCCCAGATACGGACTCTCCGTTGGTCATGCCGATTGCGATTCCGTTAAAGAGTGTCATTGTTGCAAGAGTTGCAAGAATTGGAGTCACATTTAGGCGTGCAATCAATATTGAGTTAACGGCGCCAGCTAAAACACCAACAACAGTTCCAAGCACACAAGCAATGATGATCCATTTATTTGAAAGATTCTCTGAATCACCCATTTTTGTTGTCATGACCCATGAAGCAACAAGGGCTGCGGCATTGGAAATTGAAACAATTGAGAGATCAATTCCACCAGTGAGCATCGAAAGCATCAACGCAATACTTAAGATTGCAATCTCAGGTATTTGATACGACATCGAAATGAAATTCGCTGATGTAAAGAAGATGTCCTTTGATACGTATGACAAGATGAAGAAAGTAAGCGCGGTAAAGATCATCAATTGCGTGATTTTACGATCAGCAAGTAACCCTGTATTAAATTTACTGAAACGCTCGTTCATTATTCGGCCGCCTCGTCACTTGTTGACACTCTTCGGTTCTTCGCTTTTTTACTCTCGTTAATTGCTTGAACGGTGATACCAATGACAAGAAGTGCGCCCACTGCAGCGCGCTGCCATGAACCACTTACACCGAGAAGAATTAGATTTCCCTTAATTAAACTGATTAGTAGAACGCCGAGAACTGTTCCGAAGACTGTTCCGTAACCGCCCATGATGCTTGCGCCACCAAGAACTACTGCAGCGATAATGTCGAGTTCAGAACCAGTGAGGTCATACGGATTGGCTTTTCGTTGAAGGGATACATACAAGATTCCAGCGAGGCCAGAGAGTCCGCCCACCAACATATAAATTTTTGCTTGAGTGCGTTTGATTGAAATACCTAAACGACGTGTTGCTTCAACGCCGCCGCCAAGTGCGTACACGGAGCGGCCAAACATTGTTCTAGTTAGTAAGAGTGAAACAAGAATTGTGATGATGGCGATCGGAATTATAAGAATATGAAGACGAGCAAGAGTGCCTTCTTCTGGCTGAATCTTTAGAAGATCCGCTGTTGCAAATTTATCGAGCGCTATAGGAATATCGCTAATAAAGGATGAACCGATAAATGTAAGCATAAGCCCACGGAAAATTCCGGATGTTCCAAGTGTCGCTATTAATGTTGGGATTCCAAAACTGGCAATAGCAATGGAGTTGATTGCTCCCAGGATGGTTCCAATAACAATTGAGAGCGCAATCGGCAGAAGAAGGTTTTCGGGATTCCACTCAAAGTGTTGCATCAGCACAACGGATGTGTAGCCTGCAAAAATACCAACTGCTGGAAATGAAACATCTATTCCACCACTGATAATTACGATGAGGACACCGAGTGCAAATAATAATTGCACGAATGAAGAACGGAATATGTCAAAGAGATTTGCAAGTGTAAAGAATTCAGGACTCTTGGCACCAATAACTAGTGAAAGAATTACAATTGCAATAATGAGTGCAGTCTCGTTGCGGAGAAGAAGTTTTTTGAAATCCATAATTAACTCAACTCCTTATAAAGCACTGTCTCATCAAGTTGTTCTTCACTAAATTCTTTTGAAATCTGACCATTTTTTATAACAATTACGCGATGACAAATCTGAATAAGTTCGGGAATATCATCTGAGACAACGAGGAAAGACATTCCCTCTTGAGCGCGATCGCGGATAATTTCAAGAATTTCACGTTTAGATCCGATATCGACACCGACGGTTGGGCCGTTAAGAATCATCAAATGCGGATTCATTGCGAGCCATTTTGCGAGTACAACGCGTTGCTGATTACCGCCAGAGAGTGATGAAACAGGGTTCAAAGGATTTTTAGTTTTTATACGTAGATCTTTAATCCATCGGTCTCCGGCTTCAGCTAAACGACTTTTTGCAAGACGTCCACCGCTGCTTTGGTATTGATCAATACCAACTGCAACTAAATTATTTAGGATTGATTGCTCGAGAAATAATCCTTGCGTAAGGCGATCTGGTGGAACATAGCCAATACCGGCCTTTAAGGCTGCTGATGAAGAATTTAGATGAATTGGTTTTCCGTCAACAATAACTTCACCAGAATCAACTGGGTATTGGCCAAAAATTGCTTCGGCAAGTTCTGTGCGACCAGAACCGAGCAATCCTGTCATTCCAAGAATTTCACCTGGCGCTATCGAAAATGAGACATTAGAAAATGTAGGTTTAGTCGTAAGGTTTTTTACTTCAATAACTTTATCGTTAGATTTCTTAAGTTTCGGTGCTATTCGAGTTTCAGAAACATCTAATCCTGTCATTGCCTGTGAAATTCCTTGACGTTTAAAGTCTTTCATCATGCCATCAGAGACAACTTCACCATTTCGAAGAATTGTGATGGTGTTGCAAATTTCTTGAATTTCATCGATTTTATGGCTTACGAAAACAGTTGCAACACCGCGAGCCTTAATCTGTTCTACAACCTCGAAGAGACGTTTAATTTCTTTTCGTGTAAGCGCAGTCGTTGGTTCGTCCATAAAGAGCATCTTTACGCCGAGGTTTGTGGCTCGAGCGATCGCGATTAATTGCTTTGAAGCTATTGAAATATCCGCTACAGGAGCATTAATGTCGATGTCGACACCAATAAGATCGAGTGCGTTTGTAGCAAGTTGATTGGTTTGTTTCTTACTGAGTAAACGTGAATTCTTTAAAATATATGTCGGCAGCGCAATATTTTCAGCAACCGTTAAGTTTGGAAGTAATGAAAAATCTTGAAAAATAACTTGCACGCCTTCGCGGACAGCTTCGCGTGGTGAGAGTTGCGTAAATGACTTATCTCCAAGACGAATTAATCCTGAATCAGGGGCATGAACGCCGCTCATAATTTTAATTAGTGTGGATTTACCGGAACCGTTTTCTCCAGCAATACAGTGAACTTCGCCGCCTTTAACTGAAAGCGACACTCCTGAGAGTGCTCTGGCTCCGCCGAAACTCTTAACAATGTTTTCTACGCCGTATTCAGCGGTAAGCAACGTAACCATCTCTTTGTATCTGCCTTTCTTGCACTTTTGTGAGGCGGATTTAGTTTATTGCTATTTAAGTAAGAGTGGGGCGCGGAATCCCGCGCCCCACTCTTTTCAAGCGTTTTTTACTAGATCGTTAGATCTTGTACTTGGCCATATTGTTCTTATCGACAATAACCCAAGCTGCGCCTGCCCAACCCTTTTTAGTACCAGGGATTTTTACGATCTTGTTATAGCCAGCGACCTTGAGGTCCATTCCAGCCTTGATCTTTCCACCCTTAGTAAGGATTTCAAGCATGTTCAACATAGCTTTACCTGCAAGTGCTGAATCCCAGAAGAAGATCTTGTCGATCGCTCCGGTTGCAAGGTACTTGCTTGTCATTGAAGGAATTGATGTACCCATTACGCAGACCTTGTCATTTAGACCAAGTTCTTCAACAGCGCGGCCGATACCGACTACGTCGTTAGCTGATGAGCCTTCAACACCCTTGAGATC
>WLRX01000028.1 GCA_009706135.1 Actinomycetota bacterium | reverse complement strand
GCAGAGTTATTTGAAAAAAATCCTGAAACGGCTAAAAAAATTGCAGCCCAACGCTGTATGGATGCATTAAATTCATATTTAGTAGATCCCATCGAAAGTGTTCTTGCTGTAAACAGCGATGGAACACTGTGCTTCGAAGTAAAGAGTCCTTTAGATCTTGAAAAAGATGTGCGATTGCCTGGCGGAAATATTTTTCACCGTGATCTAACTTTTCCTTTTAAAGAAGATGGCGATGACCAAATTTGGGGCGTTGAAACTGATGATCCACGAATATTTATTTGTGGAGCAGGCGCCCAACGCGGAGGCGGAGTAAGCGGGATACCTGGACATAATGCTGCCATGGCAGTGCTTGCAAAGGGTTAGGCTTCATACATGAGCGATCCCAAATTAAGTCCCGAGACAATTGCGATTTCAGCTGGACGTCCTGCAATTAAAAAAGATGGATCTCTTAATCCAGACATTTCCTTAAGTTCCACCTATCACGCTGGAGGAACTATTGGTTATGGTCGCTCAGGAAATGAAACTTGGAGTGCGTTAGAAAGTGCCATCAGCGAATTAGAAGGTGGACAAACACTTGCATTTGCATCAGGTAATGCTGCGATTAGTGCAGTCTTTGCATTGCTGCCAATTGGTGCACCAGTTGTGGCATCCGATCAGGGATATAGCGGAACCATGGCGATGTTAAAGTCCTTTCAAGAAAGTGGACGCCTTGAAGTTCGATTCGTAGATATCGCCAATACCGATGCGGTAATTGCGGCAATGAGTGGAGCGGCGTTTCTTTGGCTCGAATCTCCTACAAATCCAGGACTTGAAGTCGCAGAGATGCCGACCCTTATAGTTGCAGCACGGAATTTAAGTGTTGGAGTTGGCGTTGATAACACTTTTGCAACTCCGTTGATTCAGAATCCATTGGAAATGGGCGCCGACATCGTGATGCACTCTGTTACAAAGTATTTTGCAGGTCACAGTGATGTGATTATGGGATCACTTTCAACAAAGATTCCAGAACTACACGCACGTCTTCAAGAAATACGAAAAATTCATGGTGGTATTCCAGGTCCCTATGAAGCCTGGCTCGCACTTCGTGGGTTGCGCACATTCCCACTTCGATTTGAATGTGCCCAGCGAAATGCTCTTGAATTAGCTAAGCGCTTAAGTAAGCACCCAGGTGTTTCCAGAGTTCGCTATCCAGGGTTACCAGAAGATTCACAACATGAACGCGCCAAGAGCTTTATGCGTGGATTTGGTGCTGTGGTTTCATTTGAAACCAAGGAAGGACCCGCGAAAGCCGATCGCATCTGCGAAAGTTCACATTTAATAACCCACGCAACAAGCTTGGGTGGGATCGAAAGTTTGTGGGAACGCCGCAGACGCTGGCCAGCAGAAAGCACGTTAACCCCTGAAAATCTAATTCGTTTATCAGTTGGCTGTGAAAATATTGAGGATTTATGGCGAGATATTGAGCAGGCCTTCGCCAACTCGTAAACTTTAAATACTGCAAAAGTTCAAAAAGAAGAGTATTTTTGTCTCATGTTTAAAGGCATTCGTCGATTAGCAGCAGCACTCGCTGTTGGGCTATTGGCATTTAAGGCTGTCGCTTCATTCTTGTCTTGGATTGAACGCCAAGAGGACTCCACCGCTGAAGCGTGGATCGATGAAGATGAGTTTGAAGACGCATAAGTGAGTACTGCTGATTACATTCCCGGTGCTTGCAACATCGGTAAAGGTGAAATTCGACAAAGACAAATCGTTGCACTCATTGGTTTAGCACTATCTATTTCTTCACTAATCACACTTGTCTCAACTAATGCACCACGCGGCGCACGTATAGGAATTTTTCTTCCACTTGCAGTTGCAAGTATCGGCTGGGTTCAATCTCGTAAGAAATTCTGCTTGGCCTATGGATTTATGGGCACATTTAACTTTGGAAAACTCGGTCAACTCTCCAAAGTTGCAGATAGCGCGAGCCGGGCTGCTGATCGCAAAACAGCGCTGAGTATTCTCTTTCAAGCAGGGGCATATGCGGCGATTGTTACAGTAATAATTTACTTACTACCTCTTTAAACTATTTCACTTCCATCTTTACGAGTCGCTGTCAAACTTGCAACTGTTGTAACTGTAAGTGCGATAATAATAAATCCTAAACTCACTGTAAGTGGAACATGAGGAATACCTATTCCAGCAACGTCATGAATTCCTACTGCATGCAGGGCTTCGAAGATCATTTTCACACCAATGAATCCCAGAATTGCAGATAATCCCAAAGAGAGATAAACCAAACGAGCGATCAAGCCTTGAAGTAAGAAGTAGAGCTGACGAAGACCCATCAGTGCGAAAATATTTGTAGTTGCGACGATGTAAGGGTCTTTCGTAATTCCAAAAATTGCCGGAATTGAGTCCAGTGCAAATACAAGATCTGTTACACCTAATGAAATAAGCGCAATGGTGAAGGTGCTGGCGCCTTTACTCTTGAGATAAGTTTCAACACGACTCTCTTTAATCTCTTGTTCGTGTCCGCTTTCGCGAACCAGCTGAATCGCTGTGAAGATGAGAAAAGCGCCAAATATAAAAAATACACTCTGGAAGCGAGAGATGATTGCGGCTCCTGCCGCAATAAATCCACCGCGCAATACCAACGCGATGATGATTCCAAGTAAAAGCACGAGTTGTTGCTTTTTAGAATCGATCTTTAAGCGTGAAAGAATTATTACGAAAACAAAAATATTATCAACAGAAAGGGCATATTCAGTGAGCCAACCGGCAAAAAATTCAGGGCGTGCGGTTGGAGAGTCAACCCAATTTGGCATCAGAATTCCAAATGCAATTGCTGCGCTGACATAGACAACCGTCCAAATGGCAGATTCCGTAAGGGTTGTCTCCTTGTTACGACGCAAAATTGCCATAATCAAGTCAAAGGCAATAACGAGTGATAGAACTCCGATTGTTGTAAGCCAAACTGTCGTAGATTCCAATTACTTAACCTTTTCTTCTAGATTTTTGATGACTTTGTGAATATCGGAAGAGATTACCTTAAGTTCAGCCAATTCTTTCTGTGCGAGCATGCGTGCCTCTTTTGCTAACTCAAATTCACCTAGGCTCGCTTCGTGGGTTTCATTGATTGTTTTTTCCAGTTTGGCCGAAGAAACACTCTGACCAACCATAATTATTGAGAGCAAAACTAATTGCAAAAAAGTTTGAGCGATCCAAGAGATTATGACGAGCGTGTCACCTGACTTAATTGCACTTGGCAATGAGATTAGAGCAACGATGGCAAATAGATAAGCACACCACATAGTGGCAACACCTGCTGTTATTTTCTCGGCAACGAATTTGTTAAGTGAATCTACTTTGCTCATGGAGCAAGAGTACGCCTTTTCTAATCTTTTTTCGGTTCAACAGGAGGAATAGGTAGCGAACCTAGGGCAGCAAGTGCGGCATCTCGAATTGCAACCGCCGCCATACGAGCATTTTTTAGCTTATTCATAATCAATAATTTTTGTTCTGCTGTAGTTGCACTGGCCAGAGCGATTTTTGCGTTAGCCAACGCTTTTTTAATAGCTTTCTTAAATTTCCTATTTATTTTCTCACGTGCTTCTTCACGATATTCAATAGCCGATTTGTACTCATTTTCTTCATATTCATATTTCTCTTTTTCATTCTTAAACTCTATTTTTGAATCCTTTTTGGATTTTGAATCATCATCATCTGCAACCGCCGTATGAAGAGTGGAAATACAAAGGGTCAAACTTATAAGTGTTGCAATGCCGATACGACGGGCGCTTGGTGCCATGGGTAGAGTGTAGGAGAAATCTTTGTGAACCTTCTGTGAGATGCAAAGAAAACACCGAAAGTTAGGTACAGATCAGCGTAGATGTGCAAAGGTATAGCCATGGCTCCTCAAATTATGGTCGTGGACGACGAAGTTGGCGTACGTGAATTAGTTTGTGATGCGTTACGCATTGCTGGATTTGAAACCTTGCAAGCAAATGATGGAATGTCAGCGCTGACTGCACTTCGCACAGCAAAACCAGATTTGTTGATAATCGATATCAATATGCCGCTCATGGATGGTTTCGATTTAGTCGAACGCTTGCGTTCACAAAATAATCACACCCCCGTACTAATGCTTTCAGCACGAAATGATCGAGCAGACGTCACGCGTGGACTATCACTGGGAGCAGATGATTATGTAACAAAACCATTTGGATTAGAGGAATTATTGCTTCGCGTTAAAGCGATTCTGCGCAGAACTACACAAGTTTCCCCGACTTCTACAATACTTTCATGTGGACCAATTACGCTTAATGAACAAACACATCAAGTTACATTTAATTCAGATATTGTTGATCTATCACCGACAGAATTTCGACTCTTGGCGATTTTATTAGAGAACAAAGGTCGCGTTCTAAGTAAATCTGTACTCCTAGATGATGTATGGGGCATAACATTTGAATCAGAAACCAGCGTTGTGGATACGTACATCTCTTACCTTCGAAAGAAATTGCATCGCGATGGGTTTGACGGAATCAATACAATTCGAGGAGTTGGGTTTCAAATATTGGAACCAAAGTAATTGATGAATCAACGAATTCGAGTAACCTTTTTTTCAGTCCTTATAACGACACTGGTATCTCTCGGAATCGGCGGATTTGCACTGCAGGATTCCCACAACGCAGCGATTCGACAAGTTGACTCACGATTAAATTTTGTTATTCAAACTGCTCTTCAAAATCAAAGAGATTTATTAAATGCAGCCATCTTTGCCTTAGATGCAGGAAGAATTGATGCAACGATACTTCTAGTAACACCACGTGGTGAGCAGATTCCATTAGCAGAAGCTTCACAACAGTTTTCTGTCAATACTTCCGTTAAACACATTACTTCATCCGTCATTCGTGCAATTTCAATTAACTCTGATAATCCTTATCGAATGCGTTCAATTCCGCTTCCAGAAAAAGAATTTCTAGTTGTAGCAATCTCAACTGCGGATCTGGAGAGAGATTGGCATGAAAATATTGCTCGTCTGTTGGCATTCTTATTTTTCGCCAATTCACTAGCGATTGCTTTATCTTTCTTACTCTTGCGCAATAACTCTCGAAAACTCGAACAACAATCTTTACTTCGGATGCAGAGATTTCTCAGTGACGCGGCTCATGAATTAAGAACTCCATTAACTGTTATCAAGGGGTATTCGGAGTTGCTAGGTACGAACAAGATAGAGACAAAAGAAGAGCAAGAAAAGGCTTTTACGCGAGTAGATCATGAAGTAAAGCGAATGGAATCTCTTATAAATGACTTGTTGTTAACAGCCGAACTCAATGAAGCAACACATCTTGATTTTGAGTTATATAACATTTCTTCAGCTCTTAGTACACACCTGCGTGACTTCGAAATTCTCTCTGCTGATCGCAGGATTGAATCTACGATTGAGCCCGATCTTCAAATCAAAGCTTCGGGGGATCACATAGACCGAATGATTCAAAACATTTTTTCAAATATTAGACGACACACCCCAAGTGCGGCTCCGGTAAAAGTTCAACTTAAGAGCAAAGGCAAAGAAGTGCAATTGCGTATTGAAGATGGTGGACCTGGACTTCCTGAAGACGCATACAACAAAGCTAGTTATGAGTTTGAGCGCTTTGATCGATCTCGTTCTCGCGACACAGGTGGTAGTGGTCTCGGACTAAGCATTATTGCTGCAATTGTTAAGGAACACTCAGGAAGCATCTCTTTATCAAAAAGCACTCTTGGAGGACTCGCAATTTATATACAATTGCCAATTAAATAAGCCTTACACTTGAGCAATGTCGCTCGAAATTGCAATTGCAAAAGCCACAGAACTAATTGTTGATCCAAATAATTTTGTACGAGCAGTCCTTTCTGGACGCCGCAGAAATATGCAGACCGAGTACGAACGCATAGATATTCGTCCTGTCCAACTTAAAGATGCGCTCAAATTGCAACTCGTCATGAGTGAAGAAAAACAAGATACAACTAAGAATATTGATGCAAAAAATGAGAATATTCTTGAATTACTCAATAGTGGCTATGCAAATATTCTTGTTGAACACACCACAGGGTCATTTTCGGTGCGCATCACCAAAAAAGGAGAAGCGCTTATCCACGAAACTAAAGGCATGTTTGAACGATCTTTGAGCCACGACAGAACAAAAGAAAGATTGCTAGACGCTAGCGACCCATTCTTAATTGAAGTGGGAATTTCCGATCACAAGGGTTCCATTAAGCCTTCCATGCAGGATAAGTATCGACAAGTTGAGGAGTTTCTACGAATTCTTGAACCGGCACTGCCAGAGAAAAAAGAGAAGCTTTCAGTTGTTGACCTTGGTTGTGGTCACGCATATTTAACCTTTGCAGCGCATCAATATTTGCACAAATCAGGTATTGATGCACATGTCATAGGCATTGATGTTCGCGAAACTTCGCGAGATCGAAATAACATAATCGCTAAAAAACTTGGAATCACTAACTCTATAGAATTTCGAGCTGAGGAAATTTCAGAGACACGAATTGCAACTGCTGATATTGCAATTGCCTTACATGCTTGCGATACGGCAACTGATGATGCAATTGCCTGGGGCGTCCAACATGGCGTGCAACTTCTCTTGATTGCTCCATGTTGTCATCACGATTTACAGGTACAGATGCAAGATATCCCAGAGCCTTGGCCAATGCTTACTCGTCATGGAATTATGCGCGAGCGTCTTGGAGATTTACTCACTGATTCTTTTCGCACACAAATTCTGAAATTACTTGGATATCGCGTAGATGCAATTGAGTTTGTTGGGGGAGAGCACACACCCCGAAACCTGATGATCCGTGCTACAAAAACCGGCGCAAAACCAGAGCCGATTGAAATTGCCAGATATAAAGAGATGCTTGCACAATGGAGTGTGAACCCAGCCCTTGCACAACGCCTCGCAAAAGAATTAGGCGCAATCTAGTCGGTCTCACCATTAGACTTCACGCATGTCCAAAGTTCTCGCATCATTGCCAGTTGGTGAAAAAGTTGGCATTGCATTCTCTGGTGGATTAGATACATCAGTTGCCGTTGCATGGATGCGCAACAAGGGAGCCATTCCTTGCACATACACAGCCGATCTCGGTCAATATGATGAACCAGATATCGACATCGTTCCTGATCGTGCAAAACAATATGGTGCTGAAATTTCTCGTCTGATTGATTGCAAAGAAGCACTAGTCGAAGAAGGTTTTGCAGCGATTGCATGCGGTGCGTTTCATATTCGCTCCGGAGGAAAACAATATTTCAACACCACACCGCTAGGCCGTGCTGTAACTGGCACACTTCTTGTTCGCGCGATGCTTTCTGATGGCGTTGATATATGGGGCGATGGGTCAACATATAAAGGCAATGACATCGAGCGTTTCTATCGTTATGGATTACTAGCTAATCCAAATCTAAGAATTTATAAGCCATGGTTGGACGCGGACTTTGTGGCAGAACTCGGCGGACGCAAGGAAATGTCAGAGTGGTTAGTTGAACATAAACTTCCATATCGGGACAGTATTGAAAAAGCCTATTCAACGGATGCAAATATTTTAGGTGCAACTCACGAAGCCAAAACACTTGAAAATCTTGATGTATCTCTTGAGACAGTAAACCCAATCATGGGTGTTCGTTACTGGGATCCAAAGGTTGAAATAAAGAGCGAAGATGTCGTCATTGAATTTGTACAAGGCCGTCCACACTCCATCAATAGCAAAACTTTTGCTTCTTCTGTCGATCTCATCCATGAAGCTAACTCCGTTGGAGGACGTCACGGCCTTGGCATGAGCGATCAGATTGAAAACAGAATCATCGAAGCTAAGAGTCGTGGAATTTATGAAGCACCAGGCATGGCGCTTCTCTTTATTGCATACGAAAGACTGATCACAGCAATTCATAATGAAGACACAATTGCTAACTATCACGCAGAGGGTCGCAGATTAGGGCGTTTACTCTACGAAGGCCGTTGGCTCGATCCACAGGCACTTATGTTGCGCGAATCATTGCAACGTTGGGTTGCATCTGCGGTAACAGGAAAAGTTACTTTGCGTCTTCGTCGCGGAGATGATTTTTCAATCATCAATACAGAAGGTCCTGGATTTAGTTATCACCCAGAAAAACTTTCGATGGAGCGCACCGAAAATGCGGCATTTGGTCCAACAGATCGCATCGGTCAACTGACTATGCGCAATCTAGATATTGAAGATACTCGTGAAAAACTTGAGTTATATCGAAACCAGGGACAACTTGGTGGCGGTCACTTTAAGTTAATTAACGAAATCGAATCTGGAGATTAGTAATTTAGAAAGTTAGAGCGAATTTCAACCCTGCAATAATTAATACAGCGCCCAATGCTCGTTTAACTCCTACCGCAGAAAAACTCTTAATTCCAAGACGAGTACCGATGAGCGCTCCAATAATTACTGCACCAAGAAAGAGCGGTAAAGATTCAGGCAACGAAGATGTTGATTTGTAATTACCCAATAAACCCGAAACAGAATTGACGAAAATAAAGGCTGCAACAGTGCCACTGGCTTGTTTTACGTGATTCCATCCCAACCAAATAATCAGAGGCGAAAGGAAAATACCGCCGCCCGTTCCAGTTATACCTGAGAGAAAACCAATGCCAGCTCCCATCAGTACTGCTATCGGGTAGTTAACATTGTTTAGTTCACGATCTCGCATTGAGGCGAGAAAAAAGAATCGTAAGCCGGCAAGCACTAGCAAAACTCCAACAATGGGTTTATATATTTCACTAGCTAGATTTATGTGACCACCGATGAAGGCAGATGGAATGGCGCCCACGCTTAGGATCAAAAACAACTTCTTATCAAAGAATTTATTTTGGATATAACGCCAACTTGCATATGCAGAGACAGCAATATTTAGAGTCAATGCAGTGGGTTTGATGACCGTGGTTTCAAGATTAAACAGGGTCATGATCGCAATATAAGCCGATGAGCCAGCATGGCCCACCGACGTATACAAAACCGCCCCGAGAAATAGGCAAAGAGCAATTACCAGATTAGAAAGTTCGAACATTTCTTTCTATAGTGAAAATGAAGGATATTCATCAGTCACAAGAATGATTGCATACCCATACAGGCGATTCCAATATTGGTTTACTCGAACAATCACATCAGCCGAAGACTGTGGCATTGAGCCAGTAAACAAAATACTAAACCATGCTATTGCCAACATGATCAGACCATATATAACGTAAACAAGTCCGACGATGTACAAGGGAATCGCTAAGAACCATTTAATCAATGGAAGTCCTCGGCTAAGAGTTTTGCCGCCAT
>WLRX01000027.1 GCA_009706135.1 Actinomycetota bacterium | reverse complement strand
GTGTGGATGAGATTCGGAACTGAGAAAACGTTAATCACACTACGCCCGTAGAAGCCCTGTTTTAATCCCGAAGGACCCGGGTTCGATTCCCGGCACCTCCACGCAGTTGCGAATCAGACGTCGTGCTTGCACGAAAGTTTGCGAGCAACAAGAGGAGGTTAAGCGCTTTAGCGCACAACCTCCACGACGAGCAAGCAATACAGAATGCTTGCATTCTTTATTTGCTTTTAAACTCACGCTTGAGTGCAAATGCACTTGCCGCAATTGCAAAGATAGCCATTAATTTGGCACCGATTGCAATTCCTTGAAGTAAAAGCATGACTCCTAAACCAATTCCAATTGCACTAAATAGGCATATCAATACTCTCAGTAGAATCTTTGACGATTGTTTCGTGGTTTTTACAAAGGTGAGTCCGATTGCCAAAGGTCCCGAGAGAATCAAGACTAGTAACAAAATCCCGACAAATAACGCAAGTGACTCCATTACTGTAACCCAATCCAATTATTTTGTAGTACTGCAAACACGTCCATATCGATTATCGAACCATCTGCGCGAACAACTCTTTGACGAAGCAAACCTTCGTGTTCATATCCAGCACGTGTCACAACCTTTTTTGAGGCTTCATTGTCATGATCAATCATCGCTTCAATTCGATTCCAGCCCATCGTTTCAAAGCCAAAGTTAGTGAGAACTTTTACAGCTATTGTGCCAATAGATTTTCCACGAAATTCCTTTGAGATCCAATAGCCAATTTCAGCAACTTTATTTGTAAAACTAGGTGAATGAAAAGAAATAACGCCTGCTAATTCAGGTGATGTACCGTGGTTGCTTTCAACGATAAATCTAATTTCGCGTTTACTTTGCAACCCCTCGGGATCGAGTTGACGGACAAAAGCTTGTGCATGTTCGAGTGTGTAATCTGCGGGAACAGTTGTGAAGTGCGAAATTAATGGATCTTGACACGCTTTAAAAATACTTTCGATATCACTCTCGCGTGATGCGCGCAGAGTGATGTTGCCGTACGTAAGCGTTGGAACTTCACTGGGCCACCAAATCATGGCTTAACAATGCCACAGACGAATCTAGTAGCGGGGGCAGGATTTGAACCTACGACCTCTGGGTTATGAGCCCAGCGAGCTACCGAGCTGCTCCACCCCGCGTCGGAAGGCTTATCGTAAGTGAGCAAGCAGTAATAACCAAATCCGTCATTGTGCAGCGGGATTTAGAAGAGAAATTACTTTTTACTTTGCGCAGAAATTGCTGCAGCAATTGCAGCCTTTAAGCGATCTTGCGCTTTTCCATACGCCGCAAAATCTCCCTTAGCAAGTGCTGCTTGACCATCTGCAAGTGCTTGTTTTGCACTTGCAAGTGCATTGGATAAATCATTTGTACCAGTTGTTGGCTTTCCTGATCCAGTTGATGCACCGGTTTCTGATGTTCCAGAGTTACCAGCAAATACTTGATCAAGTGCACCCTTAAGAGTGTCGCTATAACCAATCTGATCACCGAATGAAACCAATACTTTTTGCAGTAATGGATACGCCGCAGCGTTAGCTGTTGCTCGCACATAAACAGGTTGTACGTATAACAAGCCACCACCAACAGGAAGTGTTAACAAGTTACCAAGCACAACATCTGATCCACCCTGGCGTAGCAGTGAGAGTGAGTTTGCAACCTCTGGCTTAGCTTCAAAGTTAGATGCAACTTGTGAAGGACCAGCAACGTTGGTGCTTCGTGGCAATTGCAGAACAGTAATTTTTCCGTAATCAGGACCAGCTTGTGAATTAACAACTGCAAATGCTGCCAAGTTTTCCCGGCCACCGCGAGGTACAAATGGTGTGGTCAAGGAGAATGCTGCCTTGTCAGAGCCAGGTAACTGCATAGTCATGTAATAAGGAGGTTGGTTCCCTGCGTTAGCACCAAATGTTGATGGATCGCGAGGTACGCGCCAGAAGTCTTGACCACCATAAAAAGCTGCCGCACTTTTAACATGGTATGCACTCAATATGTCGCGCTGAATTCTGAACATATCTTCTGGGTAACGGATGTGCTCCATTAACTGATCAGACATTTCTGACTTTGATTTAATGCTGTTAGGGAAGGCTTTTGACCATGTCTTTAGAACAGGATCATTCTCATCCCATTGGTACAAGCTAACTGTTCCATCGTAGGCATCAACTGTGGCTTTTACAGAGTTGCGAATGTAGTTAACTGTCTGATCTCCCTGTGCAGTAATCGATGTTGAATTCGCAGTGAGCGCATCAGTTGTTGCACCTGAAAGAGTTGTCTTACGTGAATATGGATAACCCGCACTTGTCGTGTACCCATCGATGATCCAAAGAACTCGTCCATCGACTAGTGCTGGATACGGGTCTCCATCAAGAGTTAGCCAAGGTGCAACTTTTGCAACACGATCTCGTGGGTTTCTTTCAAACAAAATCTTTGAATCCTTATTGATTAAGTTTGATAGCAGAATTCGTTGTTCTTGATACTTCAGTGCAAAGACTAATTTATTGAAGAACGATCCAACTGGAACTCCACCCTTGCCTGAATACGTAACGTTCTTTTGGCCATTGGCAGATGCATCATCTGGATAATCGAATTCAACTGGTTCTCCGGTAGTTGTTCCACCAATAATTGAGTAATCCGGCACATTCTCACCGAAGTAAACACGTGGTTCGAATTCACCAAGTCCTTTTGTTGGAGGAAGATCACCAACAACAAAGGATGGCTTTCCATCTGCATCGCGAACATTTCCGTAGGCTGCAACAAAACCGAAACCGTGTGTGTAAACAAGGTGGTCGTTAATCCAGTTTCGACTTGGATTTCCTTCGATATTTAACTCACGAACTGCCACGATTGTGTCGTATGAAACTCCCTCTACTTTGTAACGATCAACATCGAGAGTTGCGCCGAATGTGTAATACGGCTTAATTTGCTGAAGCTGTCTAAAGGTAGATGAAAGTACATTCGGATCCATCAAACGAATATTTGAAATCGTTGCTGAATCTTTTGATAACTGCCCGGCAGATGCACTAAGTGTTGCTTGGAAATCCTTTACTTCAACAGCAGATAATCCAAACGCATCTCGAGTTGCATCAATATTGCGCTGAATAAATGGCGCTTCTTTTGAAGACTCACTTGGCTTTACTTGGAATTGTTGAATGGCGGCTGGATAAATACCTGCGATTAATACAGATGAAATAACTAAAAGAGCTGTTCCCGCTGCAGGAAGTAGCCATGATTTTCGAATTATGTTGGCAAAGAATAGAAGTGAACATATTGCGGCAATGCCAGCCAAAATAGCTTTAGCCGGCAAAAGTGCGTTGACATCAGTGTATGTGAGACCTGTAATTAATTTATTGTCTTTGAGAGCAAGTGCGTAACGATCTAACCAATATGCAGCAGCTTTAAGAAGAACAACGAGACCTATCAATACTGAAAGCTGAACACGAGCAGCAACTGTTGTGCGTTCTTGTGAAACTTGTGGACGAATACCGCCATATAAATAATGAACGATGGCGGAGCCAATTATTGCAAAGACAAGTGTAGAAATTCCCCAAGCAACTAGTGCTTGATACATCGGTAATTTAAATGCAAAGAATGAAATATCTAGACCGAATTGTGCATCAGTAACACCAAAGGAAGTTGAATTCTTAAAGAGCAGCCATGTATCCCAGAGTTGAGATGCGGATGACCCACCGAAGTAAAAGAGAACGAGCGAAAGTCCGACAAGTACGAGTCTGCGAATAGGCTCGATTTGAGAGCGGTAACGCTCGAGGTTATCGGCTTCTACGGTAAGTGGAACATATAAAGGTCGCTTACGAAAAGCTAAATAAACATTTAACGTAATAATTAATGATGTTGCAAAACCTGCGACCACAAAGACAGTTGCCTTAGTCAGAAGAATTGTTGACCAGACTTCAGTGAAGTCCACTGATTTAAACCAGAGCCAATCTGCATAGAAGCCACTGAGACTTACGAGTGCAACGGAGGCAACCACCAAGATTGCAATAACAATTGGAAGGGGTCCGCGACGACGGCGATTAAAGTTTAAATTCGGGAAGCTACTAGTCATGACTTAAAGATACAGAACTGTCTGCCACTTCTGCCAGTTGGACAAATTTAGGCTCTTTTTGGGCACACCATGCCTAATTGCTCAGGCGAACTACTTGCAGAAAGCGCCTTGACGGCATCATCGATCGTGCTAATGGCAAAGACAGTTATGCCTTTCGGAATCGATCTAATCTCTGAACAATTCGAACGGGGTGCAAGGAAAACTGTTACACCGACTCGTTGCGCAGCAATTAACTTTTCATCAATGCCGCCAATTGGTCCAACTTTTCCAGACACATCAATTGTTCCGGTACCGGCAACTTTTCTTCCTCGCAATAAATCTTGCGGTGTTAACTCTTCAATAACACCAAGTGTGAAAATCATCCCGCCACTTGGGCCACCAGTATTTTTCACATCCAAAGTGATCAATTCTGAATCAACAGTGGCCAGTTCTGGATAGTTGTTCTTTATATACTCAAGTGCAACTATTTTTGCTTTATCCTGAGAAGAAGTCATATCCAATTTGGCTTCTTTATCCAGAGTCCTTGAGCTAACGTGATCTGGATAGACCGCAGAACGAGGATAAATTCGAGAATTTCCGTTTGCCCATCCATAAACAATTTCACCAGAAAACATCGATGCACTTGGACTCGTAACGCGAATGGCTAGCAAGTAGAGCGAACCATTTGGTTTATAGGCATTTTTAGATTTAATTGAAATAACTTTGTCTAGTACATCGGTTGCGCCTCCGGGCATCACAACAACAAATGGCAGCGGGGCGAAAAGAGCGAATCCAAAAAAGAGAGCGATGATTGCTTTAACCGCAACGGGAAGCGATGAATAACGCATAACTACAGCGGTGTGCCATCTTGGTTCGAGGGCGGAGATTGAAATGGCTTTTGCGGTGGCAATTCATTTGGTGATGGATCGTTGCGATTCACGGGTGAGTGATCATTGGGATCTCTAAATGTGCTTTGAAACTCAGTAAATTTTCCAATGGAGCGCGATGTTTCAGATTCAAAACGATCCTTAAATTTTGTTACCCACACTACGTAACCTAAAGCGCCAATTAAACCTGCGGCAGGAATTACCCACCAAATTAGGGCTAAAAACGACGTGGACATATTCATAGTCTAGAGGTTGGGATGCCTAGAAGTTCAATGGAATTATTTTCTTCCACCGCGCGTTATAGGTGTTACCACCCGTACGATATGAAGAGCAGATTGTTAGCATAAAGGATTTGAAAGAAAGGTAATCATGTCACCATTTGGTTTCAGTCCAGATGACGGTTCAGAAGAGAACCCGAATGAGATGACCCCTGAACAACTTGCAGCAATGCTCGCGCAAATGCAGGAACAAGTTACAGAACAATTTCAAAAACTAGGAATTAATCCTGCAGGATTTATCAATCCCTTTTCTGCGGCAAGTGAATCTCTTCCAAAGAGCATTGTCCGAGATACTGCGAAGAAAATTATTTCTAGTGCTGGCTCTCTCCCCGTCGGAAACACTGATTTAACCGTTGTCGCACAAGCCAGCTCGATTGCTCAACTCTGGCTCAATGAAGCCACCGACTTTGCACCGATCGCCAGCGCGACTCAAACCCTTAGCCGCTCAGACTGGGTGGATTCAACACTTGCTGGTTGGCAAGTCACCGTAGAACCACTTGCTTCAGGGCTAGCCACTGCAGTTTCTGAACTTATGCAGCAAGCGATTAACGAGGGCCAGACCGAAGAAACACCAATGCCCATCGAAACAATCGCAACGTTGTTGCGCTCATTTATTAGCGCGTTAATCGCAACTCAATTGGGCCAATCAGTTGGTGCGCTCGCATCATCTGTTACAGGAATTCACGATGTCGGTTTGCCACTTGTTGACCCTGCAATACCTGCATTAGTTCCTGAAAATATTGCACTATGGTCGCAAGATCTTGAGATTCCTAAGAGCGAAATAACTCTATTTCATGCAATTCGCGAAGAAGCAGTAGCACGCTTATTTGATAGCAACCCTTGGTTAGTTTCCTATATTCGAACTGCAATTTCGGAATACGGAAAAGGTATTCATATTGATATCGATGCGATTCAACGCCAGGCCCAAGAGGCGATGGAATCTGGAAATATCGATCCAAATAATCCAGAAAGTTTCACGCTTGCAATTGGTGAAGGAATGTTTACTCCTGAAGAGTCACCAACACAGCGAGCAGCCCTCACAAAACTGGAAACAGTCTTTGCGCTCATCGAAGGGTGGACTGATGAAGTAACCACACTTGCAGTAAGTGATCGACTTCCATCAATCGATGCTCTGCGCGAAACATTTCGTAGACGTCGTGCCACATCGGCACCCACGCAACAATTATTCAAATCACTCTTTGGCCTTGAAGTTTCACCACGCATGTCACGAGAAGCGGCGAACTTCTGGCGAGTGATTCGTGAAAAAGAGGGTGTGAGCACTCGAGACAAAATTTGGTCATCGCTTTTGCCAACACCGGATGATTTGTTGGACCCGGAGAATTTCTTGAAGAGCACTGAAGTTCCAGATGACTTATCTGGGTTGTAAAGCTGTCGAATTTATTTGCTAAAAACAAAAGCGAAGTCCCCGGGTGCACACCCTGTATCTGCCTTCCCCTTGCAGATATAGAACGTTTATCCGAGGACTTCGTAGTCGCAAAGTACGACAGAAAAGAGTCATAATCAAATAACCACAACATTGACAACAGGACTTTTTTTGTTGTAATGCAAAAATTTTTCGGCGTTTTATTGCGTTAAATAAGTTGCGAAATACCTTCAACAGGTAGCGTTTGGCTATGACCCTCAACCATTCCATTACACATTCACTCGGAGATGGTGATGACGACGTAATCGCTAGCGATGTAACCCTTCCGGGAATCTCAGAGGGTGAAATAGTTGTACTGCGCTCCAAACGCCGAAAGAAAAGCATCTCCGCTTATCGCCAAGGCGGGCGAATAATCATTTCTATCCCCGCGCGCATGAGTAAGGCCGATGAACGAAGCGTTATCCCCGAGATGATCGCCAAAATACGTGCTCAAGAAGCCGATGAATCACCATCTGAAACGATTTTGCTTGATCGATCGGTTCAGCTACTAAATCTTTATGCTCCTGAAATCACAGAGCGCCCGAAATCAATTAATTGGCGATCAATGCGCGAGCGCTGGGGATCTTGCACCTCAGTAGATGCAACGATTCGGATCTCAGACCGCCTTAAAGGGGCTCCGGCATACGCTCTTGATTACGTCCTCTTCCATGAGGCCATTCACCTGCACCACTTCGATCACGGGCCAGAATTTAAGGCCGTGCTGGCCAGATTTCCTGAAGAGAGCCGTGCTGAGGCGTATTTTGAGGGCTTTGAGGCTGCTGAACGGCGTTATATGCCGCCAACCGTGCTGCCAGGGGCCGAAGTCCTCTAAAAAAATTCCCACAATCACGCCTGATATGAGCGCAATTGAGCGTGAGCGGGGGTATCGTCATGCTTGCACGCCTGCCCCTTATTGGGAAACAACCCATAGGCAAGCATGCGTCGATTGGAGAATAAAATGGCAGAGACATATAAAGGTGACGCTTATTGCGTTAAGTGCAAAGAGAAGCGTGAATTCGAGGGAACCGTAAAGGTCTCAGACTCTGGTCGTCGCATGGCACAGGGCATCTGCCCAGTATGTGGCACCAAGGTGAACCGCATTCTCGGTAAGGCTTAATTTAAGCCTTAGCTTCTAGCACTTTTAAATACTTATTAGCAGTACGAAAACCCCCGTCAGGCAGAAGTTGCTTGGTGGGGGTTT
Source organism: Actinomycetota bacterium (assembly GCA_009706135.1). Classification (GTDB taxonomy): domain Bacteria; phylum Actinomycetota; class Actinomycetes; order Nanopelagicales; family Nanopelagicaceae; genus Planktophila. The sequence goes on along the minus strand of WLRX01000027.1, from coordinate 2,041 downwards.
TCTTTTCTCTGTGATTGCGCAATCGGTAACGCCTTAGCTACAGACTGCAATGAAATCGCATCTGCATGCACATAATTCCAATGCATCACATGCGCGCTACGAAATTGGCGCCATTGTGCGCAGATGAAAATACAAACAGTAGATACGCAAGCCCTCGATTTATCACTGATTCGTCCACGCCTTAAAAGAGGAACAATTGTTCTCTCCCTGTCCGATTCACTCATCGAAGGAAATCGTGTATTTGTTGGGTGTAATGGTTCGGGAATCGAATGTGAAGCACTTGGTATTAAATCAATTATCGCCGAATTTGATGGCCGGAAGAACGCGCAGGAGATAGCGGTAGCGCTCGCCATTGGATCCGAAATAATCTGTGAAGTTATCGGTCAATTATTAAGTGCCGGGTTAATTGATTATTTAATTACCCAAATTGTTGCACCAGGTCGGTTTAAGGAACAAGATCAAAGCGCTGACGCTGGTTATATTCAATTGCAATCAAAAATCACTCCAGAGTTATCCGCAACAACGTGGATTCCTGGCGTTAATGATGGTGGCGTAGAAGTATTAACGAATCGTCGATTGGCTTTAATTGAAATTTCGGGTGAAAACAGAGTTGCAACGCAGTTGTACGGACTTTTACTCGCAAGTGGAGTGACTCAAACAAAGATGGCATCTGCTTCTAGACGAGATCGTGCGCGAATTGGCAACCAAGATATGTGCGCAGGTTTACTTACAAGTGGTGATGTTGGTTCAAATTTTCAACACACACTCGAAGATAAATCTCGCGAATTGGCACTATTTCCAAGTAATGACAAATCAGCTGCAGATGAAATTCCTGAAGTTTTTCTAAAAATATTTATCGGAAATGGTCATGAAGCACTCATTGCACAGAGTATGAGTGAGGATGAAATTCATTTAATTGTTGCGGCTCCTGACGGTCCATCTATTGATATCGGACCCCTTGTTATTCCAGGTAAGAGTGCATGCTCTCGTTGTATAAGCCTTGCACGAAGTGATCAACATGTACTTTCTCGAGAAATAGATATTTTCCGAAGTACGCACACAGAGTTAGAAATACCAGTGGCCGTTTCCCACTTTGTGGCAGCGCAAATTGCATCAGAAATTCTTCGATATATAGATACGAAAAATTCTTCTTTGATTTCGACTCGTGTTCGAACCAACTATCTAGATATATGTAATCCTCAACACATTCGCTTTGCGCGCCATCCATTGTGCGGATGTTCCTGGCGTTAATTCGCCTTTAACTTGTGCACGCTTCAAGTGCCCGCACCTTCTCAAGATGCTAAACACGGGCTTTTCTTCCAGAATAAGCCAGTGGCCAAAGATAAAGTTGAAGAGACAGAGATCCCTCGCTCAGGCGCTGTGCGCTCGGCGAAGATGGTTTCTATTCCCCTTGGTCTTGCCGGACGTGGAGCACTCGGTCTTGGCCGCCAACTAGTTGGTCAATCAGGTTCTGTTGTACTTGCAGAGATTCAAGAAAAAACTGCAGAACAATTGTTTAAAGTTCTTGGCGAACTCAAAGGCGGGGCCATGAAATTCGGCCAAGCTCTCTCCGTATTTGAAGCAGCGCTTCCAGAAAATATTGCAAAGCCATATCGCGAAACTCTTACTAAATTGCAAGAGTCAGCCCCGCCGCTACCAACTCGCGTAGTCCATAAAGTATTAGCAAAAGAACTCGGCGAAAATTGGCGAGATAATTTTGCAAGCTTTGAAGACAAAGCAACAGCGTCCGCGTCCATTGGACAAGTGCACAAAGCTGTTTGGAAAGATGGTCGCGTTGTTGCAGTAAAGATTCAATATCCGGGAGCGGCTGAAGCACTGATTGCTGATCTCAATCAGATTCAACGTTTCTCAAAGATTTTCCAATTAGTTTTGCCAGGCCTTGATATGAAGCCGCTTCTTGAAGAACTGCGTGCTCGCATCATCGAAGAAGTTGATTACATGTACGAAGCAGAAGCACAGAGCACTTACGCAGCTGCCTACGATGGGGATCCAGATATTGCGATTCCAAAAGTTGTTATGG
>WLRX01000026.1 GCA_009706135.1 Actinomycetota bacterium | reverse complement strand
TTTGCGTTACGTGCGTAGTACATAGCTGCACGAACTTCTAGACATGGCATCTTCGCTACGTTAAATGCAACGTAGTTTGCATAAGGATCAGAGTTATTCATACGACGATTCTTGTATGCGTTATCTGTGAAGAACTTATCCTTATTTGTAGGAAGTGGACCATTGAAGTTCATTGCATTTGGCTGTGAATCTTCAAGGAAAATCTGATCTTGTACTTCTTCATCTAAACCAAACTTAACAACAACCTTGTCTGGGTAAGGAGTACGAACAGGATCAGATGCTTTTGACCAATACTTATTACGGATTAATACAAGCTCTGTCTTGTTGTTACGAGAGATCTTGTATGGACCTGTTGCCTGTGGCTTTAGGTCATACGCATCACCTGTATCAAGTTTTGCCTGTACTGGAGAAATTGTTCCGTAAGTTCCCAAGTAGTTAAAGTCAGCTACTGACTTGTTCAATTTAAATGTGATTGTGCGGTTGTCCTTTGAACAAGAAACAGCCTTCTTAAATGCTGCTACACCTTCAGGTGTGTTCTTGTATGGACCAGTATAAATCGAGTTGCCATCGGCATCCTTTGGAATATCAAGCCATGAGAGCAAGTAGGCAGGACCATCAGTGATCACATCAGTTGCGAATACACGCGAAGTTCCGTATTGAACGTGTTCACATGTAATTGCTGTTCCATCATCAAACTTGGTACCTGGACGTAGTGTGAACTTCCATGTCTTTGCGCTGTTGCTTGGAATACCAGTGTTTGTTGCTAAGTCAGGAACGATGTTCGCTCCTGCTTCACCTGGAACTGGAGCGTATGCAACGAGTGTGCGTGTATGGAAAGAGTTCATAAACGCTAAGTCGCGTCCTGTGTAAATACGGCTCGGATCTAAGTGATCAAGACGTGGTTCGTGTTCAAGAAGAACAAGTGTTCCTCCGGTACGTGGAGTTTCTGCGGCGTTTGCTACTTGTGATCCTGCAACAAGTGCTGCAGAGATAACTAGTGAACTTGCGGCAGTAACAACTACGACGCGGCGAAGAGCGGAGATGCTGCTCATTCATGGTCCTTTCAGTTGGTGGGCGCTGGCTGCCCCGAGCGCATATTCAAGCAGAAAGTGTCCTAAATGTGAATAAGAGGTGAACTCGAGAAGGGGAGAGGTTAGCGGTCTGCGCGTGGATCGAGCGCATCTCGCAACGCATCGCCCACCAAGTTAAAGGCTAGGACCACAAGGACTAGTGATCCTGCAGTAATTAAGAAAAAGCTCGGCATTACGGTGACATACCGAGATGCATTTGAAAGCAAGATTCCCCATGTTGATGCGGGTGGTTGAACACCTAAACCCAGAAATGAAAATACTGCTTCAGCGGCTAAGTATCCTGGCAACGAGAGTGAAACAACAACAATTACAGGTGCCCACACATTTGGTAATAACTCTTTAAGAATAACTCGCGATCGTTTTGCTCCCATTGCTTCAGCCGCGGTTACAAAATCTCTTTCACGCAAACTAAGTATTTGTGAACGAATTAATCTAGAAAATCCTGGCCAGCCAAAGAAAGATAAAAAGAAAACTAGAAATAGAACACGTGCAGAGTTTCCTTGAGCAATTCCGGCGCCTTCTATTCTCTTTACTACTGGCTCACTCAACGCAACAATCATAAAAAATGCGGGAAAGGCAAGAATAAAATCTGTAAAGCGACCAAGAGTGCTATCTACGCGACCCCGGAAATATCCACCGATGATTCCCACAAACAGCCCAATTGTTAAACTTGTAAAAGTCGTAAGAATTGCAACCATAAATGAAATACGTGAGCCATAAAGCAATTGCGCTAGCAGGTCGCGCCCCGTGCCAGGAATAAGTCCGAGTGGGTGATCAAGACTGATGCCACCATTAGGCAGATCGGGAATACCACTTCTATCAAGAACTTCTAGATTTAAAGTATTGGGATCAATGCCTAATATTTTGCAGACAATGGGGGCAAATAAAGAGAGTGAGATCAAAGCAACGCTTACGGCAGCAGCGCTCATTCCCACTTTATTGCGCTTAAAGCGCATCCATGCAATTTGGCGCGGACTGCGGCCTTGAATTGAACCATCGCTTTCACGGGTTGATTCAACGGTGGTTGTCATGGCGCTTACTCTATACTTTCAGGCACAGGAGTTACACCTTGCGCAAGGATTTACTTGCCCCGATGGAGGATTACATGTTCACACGCACTAGCCACAAAGTTACTGCTGCAGTCACAGCCGCACTTCTTGCCCTTGCCTTGAGCGCATGCGGTGGCGGAACTGAAGCGGATACAACAACAGCAGCCGAAGGCGAAGCACTCGTAAACACAGTTGAAGAAGAAGCACAAGCAAAAGGTGCATTTGATACAGCAGTTGTAACTCCAGATAAAAACTCTTTTACTTTGACCTCACCTGCAAAATTCACACCAGGAAAATTTGCTGCCGGTCAGTTGCCAGGACAAATTAATCAACGATTTAACATCACAGTTAGCAATGGGTCAGCGGCAGATCTTGACCTTGCAACGTTGATTATTAAAGGAACAACCACTGCTGGTACATGTGTAGATATTTTTGATGGCGATGCCAAAATGGATGGTGCGCCACAAACTCCACTTGCAGCTGGTGCGTCAATTTCATTTGCATGGGGCATTTCTTGTCCAGGAGCACCTGGTGATGAACTCACTGTTGTCCTGACAAATAACGCAGTCAACATTGTTGAAGCAACGGGCAAACTCGCTTAATTACTCAGTTTCGTTGCCATCTTCGTTAATTTAAAGAAAAGCGGCAGCGGCAAAAGCGCTCCAATAAGCATTGTAAATATCCACGCACTTTCAAGGCCCGCACCAAGCATGGGGCCACTAATTGCTGGTCCAATGACACCCGAGACTCCCCATTGCAATCCAGTCAAAGCGTTTGTCCGCCCACGAATATGTTCGGGTGATAACTCATTGGCAAGTGCTGGAAGTGTTGGCGACCAAATCATTTCTCCAAATGCAAAGACTATTTGGCTGATGCACAACATTATTGCGCCAGCAATAATTGGTAAGAGTGGTGATATTCCAACTACACCCCACGAAATAGACCAAATTATTCCTACAGCAATAAGTGCCTTGTACTTTGATTCACGGCTGAGTCTGCGCAAAACCGCTGGTTGGAATAAAACTATAGAGATCGTATTTGCGGCATAAAAAATTCCGAGCCATTTAGGTGAAAGTCCTAAGTACTGTGTGGCATAAATCGGAAGCCCCGCTTGCAAACTCGCATACCCAAAGATCAATAGAACTAATCCAGAAATACTAAGCAGAACTATTTGCTTATTTGCCCACACTTCTTTATAACTGCCGCTCTTTGGTTCATGTGCTTCGGGAACGTACTTTCCGATAAGTGGAGTACGAATAAACAAAATAATGAGCAAAAAGAGTAAGAATGTGAATGAATCTAAGACGTACATGATCTGAAATGAACGCAGAGAACCTTCAGTAATTACCAGTGAGGCAAATAAACCGCCCAAACCAATTCCAAGATTTAGCAGCATGAAATTTAAGCCGAATATGTTCTGACGATCTTTTTCCTTACTCAACCGCGTCAGCATCACATTTATTGGGGGCCAAATAAATGCTGCTCCTACAGATTGAATGCTCATAACCACAATGGCATCACGGTGAGTTTGTACAAATGCCCAACCGCCAGTTCCGATTGCTTCGGCAACAATTCCGACGATTATTACTTTTTTTGGGCCAATCCGATCTATCAGAGCGCCAACTGGTCCGCCAACGAGCAGTGAAACCGCAGCACCTAAAGAGAGTAAGAATCCGCCAAAAGTATTTGTGAAGCCACGCATGTCATGTAAATAAACCAATAAAAGCGAGAGCGTCATACCGGTTCCGATGGCACTGAGCAGCACTCCTAGAACCATTTTCTTAGAATGTGGGTTCAGGATTGCATAATACTCACGAACTATTTCTGAATTTAAAATCATTTATGCAAGCAGCGCCTTTGCTTGAGCAAATACTTTGTCTGTGTAATCTACTAATAAAGTTACATGTCCCTGTCCGGGGATAAACGTTAATTCAGCAGTTGAAATATGTTTTTTCAACCAATGAGAGTGTGCGTGAGGTACCATAAAATCTTGATCGCCTTGCCAGATCTTTACAGGCTTATTAATGGATGAAAGATCAAATCCCCACGGTTTGGTAAATGCAACATCATCATCGACCCAACCATCAAAGCTCACTGCAACTCCTGATCTAATTGCTGCAGCGATGACAACTGCAAAAGAACCTTCCATTGATTTTTTGTCAGCATCACTAATGAGTCCTCCAAATGCTTCGCGGATTTCGGCGCCGCCAGCGGATTTAAATGCTGATGCGTTATCAATAAACCACTGCTGAATGACATCTTCACCTTGTAGCGATGCACCGAATTCGTCGTAATTTTCTTGTGCCATACCCTCTAGAAAATCTAAGTCATCCACGCCGTATGCACCTACGCCAGCGAGAGTAATTGCTCCAACATTGATATCTAATAACGTATTTGCAAGTGCGTGTGGACCACCGCCTGACCAACCAATTGCTACGAATTTTTCAATTCTCTTTGATTCTAAAACTTCGGCAATATCTTTATTGACGCTAACAATGCTTCGACCATAATCACGATCACTTGTGCCATATCCCGCACGGCTATATGAAATAGCACGAATGCCTGCTTCGGCTGCGTATGTAAACCATTGGCTCCAGAGTGAAGCACTGGCCGGGGTTCCATGATGAAAGACGATTGCGCTGGTGCTATCTACGCCATTATCAAGGACTTCAAGTTCGCGGCCGGATCTAAGTTTGAATTGAGGCATTTTCTTAGCCTACATCTCTGCCACAATGTGGCGCATGGGCCAAGGAACTAATTTAGGTTTTGGATTTGAAATCAAGGCGCGCGATGAAGGATCACTCGCCCGCGTTGGCACAATTTCAACTCCTCACGGAGTTATTCAAACTCCAGCATTTATTCCAGTGGGCACAAAAGCCACAGTTAAATCAGTGTTACCTGAATCAATGCAGGATTTAGGGGCACAAGCACTCTTAGCAAATGCTTATCACCTGTATCTACAGCCAGGACCAGACATTCTTGATGAAGCTGGTGGTTTAGCAAAGTTCATGAATTGGCCAGGGCCAACGATTACCGATAGTGGTGGCTTTCAAGTTCTATCCCTCGGAGTCGGTTTCAAAAAAGTATTAGCAATGGATGCTAAGACGTTTAGATCCGATGAAGTAATTGCGGGCAATAAAGAACGCCTGGCCCACGTCGATGATGAAGGTGTGACATTTAAATCTCATCTGGATGGCTCTATGCACCGATTTACGCCAGAGATTTCGATGCAGGTGCAACACCAAATTGGAGCAGACATCATGTTTGCTTTCGATGAGTGCACAACGCTTCATAACACCCGCCGCTATCAAGAAGTTGCTATGCAGCGCACATACAACTGGGGATTGCGGTGCCTAGATGAACACAAGCGCCTCACAGATCTGCGAGTAGATAAGCCTTATCAGGCACTCTTTGGAGTTATACAGGGAGCGCAATACGAAGACTTGCGCAAGAAGGCAGCGACAGATTTTGGTGCCATGACATCATCTGATATCTCATATGACGGCTTTGGAATCGGTGGAGCCTTGGATAAAGATTCACTCGGCACAATCGTTAAGTGGGTCAACGAAGTTTTGCCTCAAGAAAAACCTAAGCATTTGCTCGGTATCGGTGCCCCTGAAGATCTATTCGTTGGCGTTGAAAATGGTATAGATACCTTCGATTGTGTGCTTGCATCACGTATTGCTCGGACCAGCGCTGTCTACACAATGGAGGGCAGATTTAATTTAACTAACGCTACCTATAAGCGAGATTTCAATCCGATTGATGACGAGTGTGATTGCTATACCTGCACGCATTACACGCGCGCGTATTTACACCATGTTTTCCGCGGAAAAGAAATAGTTGCAGCAACGTTAGCCACTATTCATAATGAGCGCTACATCGTTCGCCTCGTCGATCAAATGCGTCAAGCGTTACTAGATGGAAACTTTACTGATATGAAGGCAGATTTCTTAGGTCGCTATAAGCACAAATCTGGTCAATCTAACGACTAAGAAATTTCTTTCGATACACATCTGCTGACATTTCATAAATACTCTCTGGTCCATCAATTTCATCTATCTGCTCGCCCATGAAATTAAAGCCAAAAGAATTAATCAATGCAATTGATGCGGTATTTGTTGGGCTGACTGTATAACGCAAGATTTTTACTCCAGGTTCTTTTACAACCCATCCCCACATACCCTGCAATATTTCTTTACCAAAACCCTGACGCTGAAATGCCGCTTCGACTCCTAAGCCAATTTCCATCATTCCATTGGCATCAGGTGCTCCATGAAAACTCGTACTTCCAATAACTTCCTGCGTGCTTCGCAAAACAGCCCAGCGCACAAACCACTTGTTTACTTCGGCGCTTTCCTTTACTTGCGGGACTCTCCACGCAAGCGGACCTTGAAAATCAATTAAAACTCGAAGTGGATTGGTAAATGCTTTCCCTGAAAGCGCTTGCGCGTCATTGCGGTTTTCAAAAAGATTGATTAAGTCAGCTGCTTCGATGTGATGTAGATCAAGGCGTTCGGTTTGAATCAATTTCATGATTAATTTCGCGCACTTAAGCGCAAAACCGTATTTCTCTCATGCACCTCACCCATCGCCCAATCGGCGGGAACTTTGGCACCGAGTGAATCTCGCTTCTGCCATACGTTGGCGCTGATTAATCGCGAGAGGGCTGCCATTTCAAGAGTGGTTTTGGCTGTGCCATACGTTGCAGCAGCTGCGTGATCAATAACAGTGAGTGCAATAAATATTTCTCCAGTATCACTTTGAACTATTTCAATCGTGCGACTCTGTTGTGGCCAATCTGCGTGAGAAGCTGTTTCAATCTGCCAGAAACCACGCTCTTCTATCTCAGGACCAATCCACTCAACGTGGTGACGATGTACGTGACCGGCAAGCCAAGCAATGACCTGCGGATACTTAAGAAGCATTTCTGTAATTTCATCAACACATACTCTGCGCCCGGTGGGTGCATAATCGTTAAACATCTTGCTCAAAGGGTGGTGTGAGGCCAACACGACTAGTCGATCACTATTTTTAATTTCATTTTCTAACCACTGAAATTGAGTAACATCAAGCGAACCCTGCCATCCGCCAAATTCGTTGACACTATCAATCGTAATTAACTTTATTTTTCCGACATTTGTTGAGTAATACATGTGCTTTTTCTGCACATGCTCTTCTGTAAATCCATGGCCATTTGGATTTCCTGGAGAACTTAAATGCTTCGCCGCATACTCACCACGTTCTACTGCTCGACGTTTCACATCCGGTGTAACCAGAACAAAAGGCGCATCTTCGGCGCGAGGCAATGATGCTGGACCAATTTCATCAAAAGCTCCGAGCGTTTGTTCGAGAGTAAGCGATGACGGTAGGCCAATAAATCTTTTGTTACCAACGATAGATTCTTGGCTGTTTTCATCTGGCGTAACAGTTCCTTGCAACAATGCATCATGATTTCCGTGAACTGCATACCAAGGAAATCTCAATCCTGATGATTTAATTGGTTTGCGGCACGAGTCAAGTAATCCGGGAACAACTGGAAATCCATATATTGCACGCGCATCATCATCTTCTTTACCTGCAGGTGTTCCATGTGGATGCCAATATTTAACGTCATAGTGTTCTACTCCATCATCCATAACGCCTTCATACTTGCTGAGATCACCCGAGTCTGGAGTAATCTCAATTCCATCAAGTAATGCGATATACCAATCAACTTCGTTTAGTTGTGCGTTATCGGTTGTATCGCCCGTAATAATTGCAGCATCAATGGGATGTCCCGATAGCGGCCCTGTAGTGACTTTATTAAGGGCTTGAACCATTGATTCAACTACGTGAGGCGAGAGCATTGCATGTGGTCGATAACAACCAATTGTTCCAATGACATCTCGGATTGGACTATCTGGATCTGCGCATCGATCTAGAAATTCAGGACGCAGTGGTGATTGCGCATCGCAAACATGTAGATCAGATAAGTGGTGCATTACTAGTAATGGTTGTGATTGTTTAGGAAATTCGGCGCCGACGTGTTCTTGCTCACTAACTTGCTCTAATTCTGACCAACCTTTTTCGTTGGGAGATTTTCGAATGAACGCCATTTCATAATTCTATTACAATTCGTGCATGATTAAGAGAGCCGATACATCTGTCGAATTACATCCACTCATCGCAGAACGATGGAGCCCTCGTGCATACGATTAAAGCGCCACAATTTCAGCTGATGAACTCACCGCAATTTTTGAGGCTGCACGTTGGTCGCCGAGCGCATTTAACGCACAACCATGGAAGTTTGTCCTTGGTGTACGTGGTGATGAAAACTTTGTTCAGATAACATCACTTCTTTCAGATTTTAATAAACAATGGGCACCCAAAGCTTCGGCTCTTGTTCTTGTAAACGCACTTACTCTTCGTGAAGATGGAAAAACTAATCCCACCGCGCTCTATGACACAGGATTAGCTGTTTCACACTTAACGTTTGAAGCAAACCATCGTGGCTTCGACGTACATCAAATGAGTGGCTTTGATAATGCTGTAGCAAAGGCAAAGTTCCCTTTAGGGGCGGGTATAGAACCAATTACTTGCCTTGCTATTGGTAAGCGCACTTCGCCTGATTCTTTACCTGAAGAGATAAAAGCTCGTGAAGTGGCGCCACGTTCACGCAAATCACTTGATGAAATAGTTAACATCACTTGGTAGCCTTACTTTCATGAGCGAATATCAAGTAATGCGATGGAGAGAAATTCCTTCAATGGTGATGGCTCGAGATGGTGCTGACACAATCAAAGTTATGTTGCCTGCACGTTTTCAAGAAGCTATCGATGAAGCGGCCATGCGCTTGGGCGAAATAGATGCTGATGCGTACACCGCTGGTTGGAACAGAGATCCTTGGACGCAATCTGATGAAGTTCCTGCAGCTCTTGCGGCCCGAATTACCGCATCCCTTGAAGAAGAGTTTTCTGAAATTAAATTACAAGCAATTCTTGATGCAATGAATCCAACAAACTAATAGGAGTAAAGATGTCAGCCATTTATGACGCACTTGCCAACGCTGTACTCGCATCCGATGGTGCCATGGGAACAATGTTGCAAGAGCGTGGTTTAACAGATGGTGGCGCCCCTGAATTATGGAATGTTGAAAAGCCTGAGGAAATCGAAGCTGTTCTTGAAGCTTATGCCGCAGCTGGTGCAAAGTTCATCACAACAAATACTTTCGGCGCCACACATGGCCGGCTTGAATTACACGGCCTTGCCGATCGCGTCATAGAACTAAATCAAGCAGGTGCAGCAATTGCGCGCAAGGTTGCTGATCGCCATCCTGGATGTTTTGTTATGGGCGATGTCGGTCCCTCTGGTAATCTGATGGATCCAATGGGAACGCTGACACCTGAGAGTGCAAAAGAATTATTTTCAGAACAAATCAGAGGTCTAGTTGCTGGTGGTGTCGATGCGATTCTTATCGAAACAATGAGTGATTTGGCTGAAGTAGAAGCAGCCGTTGAAGCAGCAAAGGCAGTAGCACCGGGATTGCCAATTATTGCAACGATGTCATTTGATACAAACCTGCGCACAATGATGGGTGTTAAGCCTGCAATGGCAGTAACGCATCTTTCATCTATCGGGGTGCGCATCATCGGTGCAAACTGTGGACGTGGCACGGATGAGATACGCCAGATTGCACAGCAGATGGTTGATGCACGCCCAGCAGGCGTTTTTATTATTACGCAATCAAACTCAGGACTGCCAAAACTAGTTGGTGACACATTTATCTACGAAGGCACGCCAGATGAAATGGCAATCTACGCAGCAGAAATGAAAGCAATGGGCGTGAACATTATTGGATCATGCTGTGGTTCAACACCTGCGCATACGCAGGCAATCGCTGCTGCAATCTCTTAATTCTGTGTTGCAGCAATCTTTTGTGACCATTCTTTAAATTCAGTTGATAACTG